>CALXSH010000050.1 GCA_944391065.1 uncultured Kiritimatiellota bacterium
GGGCGTTGATTTCGGGGCGGGTGAGCACGACGCCGAAGTCGCGTGGGTCGAAGGGCTCGGCTTCGTAGGCGGCAAGGAAGTCGGCCATCTCCCCGTACTGCCGGTCGGTGAGGTCGACGGTTTCCTCTGTGACGGCCTGAACGAGGCGGGCGATGTCGTTGCGGTGCTTTCGGATATCCTTGCCGTCGATGGATTGCCCCGCGGCCTTGCGGGTCGAGAGATCCATCCAGGCTTTGGCCTTGAGCACAATCAGCGCTTCGGGTGAGGCCACGGAGAGCCCTTCGACGGTACGGGCGTAACGGTGAATCAGCGCGTAATAGTCGTCATCCAGCAGAATCGCCGAGAGGCTGGAGCAGCCTTCGGGAGCGGGAATCGGGGTTAGGTGAATGCCGGACGCGGCCGGATCGTCGAAGAGGTGCCTGCTGAAGAGTTCAATCATGGAGGGATAGTCCGGTTCCTGCGGACGACGGAAGCGATAAAACTGCCGTTCGCCGTCGGCCTTCCGACAATCGGCGTAGCGGCCGGCACGGATAAAGGCCCAGAAACGCGCGAAGAAGGCGGTATCGAGTGCTTCGACCGTGAGGACGACATCGAAGTCCTTGGTCGCGCGGAACCGGATGTCCATGCCGGAGAGGGTGAGCGCACAGGCGGTGCCGCCGATCAGGACATAACAGTCGGTCATGTCCGCGAAGACTTCGCGGAATCGGGTGAGTCCGGTTACCATGGGAACCTTCTGAGGAGACGGTCGCATTCGCCTTGGACGCGTTCGTCGGGACTGTCCTTCAGCGAGAGAATGAGGGAGAGGGTGTCGATTGTGTTATCGCCGAGGAGCGTGGGCGGATATTTCCAGAGCTGGAGCACACAGGGCGCGTCGCGTTCCGGCAACAGATCGGCCGCGGGCGGGTCACGGAAGGCTTTGCCCCAGACGGCATAGGTGGCGCGGCCCTTCGGCGGAGCGAGTTCGGTGCGCTCGGACAGAAGGTTCTCGCCGGCCAGGACCGCGGGCGGGGGCGGCGGTTGGGCGAGGCCGACGGTTCGTGTGAAGGGTCGGATGAAGTAGGGGAGCGCGGCGTCCCAGAGGTCGCGTCCCTGTCGGGTGAACGTATACCTGGCCGGAACCGCGCCGGTGCCGCCGCTCACGGCGCAGAGTCCGAGCTCCTCGAGGGTGTTGAGGGCCATCCAGACCGCGGTTCCGGAGTAGGGGAGGAGGTCCGTGAGTTCCGCGCGTCCGAAGTCTTTGGCGATATGGGCATGGAGGGCGGCGAGGACGATGAGCTGTTCGCATCCGGCAAAGCGGTTGCGGCCGACGGGACGGCGGGGTCCGGCGTTCCGCACCTGAAGCGCGAGGAAGGGCAGGGAGACGCACTTCTGCGGGACGACGGTCGGAATGTTCAGGGTCATCAGGCGGGGAATATCGTGTTGGCCTCTGGGCTGGCCGACATAGACAATCGGCATCCCGAGGCGTTCGCGCAGGAAGTCCACCTGGCGGCCGATGGCCTTGGGCGTGAGGCGGTCGCGTCCGCTGTCGACGAGAAAGGCGCAGTGCGTGCCGCGGACATCCCCTTCCCGCAGGGAGAAGAGGGCCTTCAGCAAAGCCGGACAGCCCCGGGGAAAGGCCATCGGCTCCGTCACAACGGGGCTGCCCAGTGTCGCGCCGAGATAGGTGTCGGGTCCATTCGTCATAAGCTCCTCCTTTTGTCCGTATTCAATGTACATTGAATACGGACAAAATGCAAGCATAAAAGAATCACACATGGATAATATTTCTATAACGGTAATAGTAAAACGCACCATTCCGTCTGCCTGTATAAAATGAATACTGGCCCCCCGTAGGAGGCTTAAGCGGGCTGTATTCACTTTTTCTGAGAAAGTCAGACGGTCTTTGGTTCGACCCTTTGGCTGGGAGGGGAGGCGGGTTTGGTATAATGCGCGGACTATGGCTTTGATTACCCTGTATAATATTACGGTCGGATTCGGCAATGCGCCGGTTTTGGAGAATGTCTCGCTGTCGGTGGAGCCCGGGGCACGCGCGTGCGTGACGGGCCGCAACGGGGAGGGCAAGTCGACGCTGCTGAAGGTGTTGGCGGGGATTTTGCCGCCGGACAGCGGCGAGGTGCTGAAGGACCGTTCGGTGCGGGTGGCCTATCTGCCGCAGGACGTGCCGGAGGACCGGCCGGGGACGGTGTCGGAGATTCTGCGGGCCGCGACGCATGACGCGGCCCGGGAGCACGTGGCCGATGCGGTGGCGACACGGTTGGGATTGCCGGGCGGGGCGACCTTCAATGCGTTGTCGGGGGGAATGCGCCGCCGGGTGCTGCTGGGGTGCGCGCTGGTGCAGGAACCCCATCTGCTCCTGCTGGACGAACCGACCAACCATCTCGACATCGCCTCAATCCGTTGGCTGGAGGGTTTTCTTGCGAACGCACCCTTCGCCTGTCTCTTCATCACGCACGACCGAGCCTTTCTGCGGGCGGTGGCGAAGTCGGTCTTTGACCTGGACCGGGGCATCCTGTCGGGGTGGGACTGCGATTATCAGACCTTTCTGCGGCGCAAGGCCGACCTGCTGGCCGACGAGGCGGTCTACTGGGAGCGCAAGTCGAAGAAGCTTTCCGAAGAGGAAGCGTGGCTCCGGCGCGGCGTGAAGGCGCGCACGTGCCGCAACGAGGGCCGCGTGGCGGCGCTGATGAAGCTGCGCGAGGAGTTCGCCCAGCGCCGGACGCAGACGGGGACGGCGACGCTGTCGCTGGGCAGCGCCGGGCGGACGGGCGACATCGTTTACCGCTGCGAGGGGGTGAGCGTGGGTTACGATCCCGGGCATCCCGTGCTGCGCGACGTGACGCTGCGGATTCTGCGCGGGGAGCGCGTGGGCATCCTGGGCGGCAACGGCGCGGGCAAGACAACGCTGCTGCGGCTGATCCTGGGGCAGCTGGAGCCGCTCCGCGGCACGCAGCAAATCGGGGCCAACGTGCAGACGGCCTTCTTCGACCAGCTCCGCGGCGCACTCAATCCGGAGGCGACCGTGGCGGAGAACGTGGCCGAGGGCAAGGAGTACGTTACCGTCGGCGGCGTGCGCAAACACATTTTCGGATATCTCGGCGACTTCCTTTTCACGCCCGAGCGCGCCCGTACGCCGGTGAAGGCGCTCAGCGGCGGCGAACGGGCCCGTCTGCTGTTGGCGCGGCTCTTTCTCAATCCGGGTAACCTGCTGGTGATGGACGAGCCGACCAACGATCTCGACATCGAGACGCTGGAACTGCTCGAGGAGGAACTGGCGAACTACAAGGGGACGCTGCTCCTGGTCTCGCACGACCGCGATTTCATCGACCACGTGGCCACTTCCGTGCTTGTCATCGAGGAGGGCCGCGTGACGGCCTATCCCGGCGGTTACTCCGACTGGCAGGAAGCCCGCCGGCGCCAAAGTGCCGCGGCGGCGCCCGCCGACTCCAAGCCGTCTGCCAGGCCTGCCGCCCCGGCTGCCCCGAAGCGCGACAACGCGGCGATGCGTCTCTCTTACCGCGAACAGCAGCTGCTCAAGACCCTGCCTGAGACCATCGACCGTCTCGAAACGAAGATTGCGGAGCTCAATGCGGCTCTCGCTGCGCCGGGGGCCGATTATGCCGCCCTTTCGGCGGAGCTTGCCGCTGCCGAGGGAGAGCTTGAGCAGGCGGTCGAGCAGTATTTCGACGTGGAGGCGAAGGCCGAGGCGCTGGGGCGCTGAGCGCCTTTGGTATACTGACGCACGCCATCTCCCTTTAATACCAACCGGAAATCCCTGAATGAAGAAGACCTTTGCCTTTCACACCTACGGCTGTCAGATGAATGTCCGCGAGAGCGAAGCGGCGGCCCGCGCGCTGCTGGACGCCGGCTATACGCAGGCGGCGGACGAGGCGTCGGCCGACATTGTCATTGTCAATTCCTGTTCCGTCCGCGCGAAGGCCGAGGACAAGGCTCTGGGCAAACTGGGCCTGCTCTGCGCCTCGAAACGCGAGCGTCCCGGCCGCGTGGTGGGGGTGATGGGCTGCATGGCCCAGCGCATGGGCGACGAACTCTTCAGGAGGCTCCCGCGGCTCGACTTCGCCATCGGCACGCGCTGTGCCGAACGCGTGGCGCCCGCCGTGGAGGCGGCGTTGCACGGCGAGGCGACGCTGGCCCTGCGCGGTCTGCACGAAACTCCCGATGCGCCCTCCGGCCACGTGACGGACGGTGGGTTCTCCGCCTTCGTGACGATTCTGCTCGGCTGCAACCGCCGCTGCACCTACTGCATCGTGCCCGACGTGCGCGGCGACGAATGGAGCCGGCCGGCCCGCGAGGTCCTCTGCGAGGTGCGGGCGTTGGCCGAGGCCGGCGTGCGCGAGGTGACGCTTCTCGGGCAGTCCATCATGAATTACGGCCTGCGCACCCCGGCCTTCGACGAATCCGACCCGCCCTCGCCCGGCGGCTACCGCCTGCCGTTTCCGCGCCTGCTGGAGGCCGTCGCGGCCATTCCCGGCATTGAGCGCATCCGCTTCACCAGCGGTCACCCCAGCGGCGTGACGGACGAGCTTATCCGTCTCTACCGCGAGGAGCCCAAGCTGTGCCATCACCTTCATCTGCCCGTGCAGAGCGGGTCGACGGCGGTGCTCTCCCGGATGCGCCGCGGGTACACGCGCGAACAGTATCTCGAGGCCGTGGCCAAGCTCCGTGCGGCGGTGCCGGACATTGCCGTGACGACCGACGTCATCGTCGGCTTCCCCGGCGAGACGGAGGCCGATTTCGAGGAGACGCGCACGCTGATGGGGGCTGCGGGCTTCGACAACGCCTTCATCTTCAAGTACAGCCCGCGCCCGGGAACCGTCTCGGCGACGTGGGAGGACGACGTCTCCGAGGAGGAGAAGGCCCGGCGCAACCAGATTCTGCTGGGCGACCAGGACGTCCGCGGCGCCATCCTCAACCAGAAGCTCGTCGGCACCACGCAGGCGGTACTCGCCGAGGGCCCGAGCCTGCGCAACAAAGCCCGCTGGTCGGGCCGGACCTCGTCCAACAAAATCGTGGTCTTCACGCCTCCCGAGGGGCTGAAGCCCGGCGATACCGTCGCGCTGACGATTACGCGTGCGGCGCCGCAGACCCTTTACGCGGAGTGATCCCATGTACAGACAGCAGGTGTCGCCGGAGGCTATCCGGCAGGAACGGCTGACGTTGGAGGGCCCTGAGGCCCACCATCTGCTTCATGTGCTGCGTGCCGTGCCCGGCACCGAAGTGGGAGCCTTTGACGGCGAGGGCCACACCCGCCTCTACCACGTGGCGGAGGCCCTCCCCGGCGCTCTCGTGCTGGAGGCCAAGCAGCCGCTCTTCTCTGCCAAAGACCCGCCCGTGCGGACCGTCCTCTTCGCCTGCATTCCCAAGGGCGAGCGCATGGACTGGATGCTGGAGAAGGCCACCGAGCTCGGCGTCTCCGAAATCGTGCCCGTCATGAGCGCGCGCACGGTGGTGCGGCTCGAAGGAAAGCAGGCCGCGGCCAAACAGGCCCGCTGGCAGCGCATCGTCGAATCGGCCGCGCGCCAGTGCGGGGCGGCCTTTGTGCCGACGGTGCTGCCGCCGGTGCCCTTTAAGGAGACCGTGGCGCGCATGCGGGCCTGCACGACCCTCATCGTCGCGGCCCTGATCCCGCAGGCCGGGCCTCTCGATCCCGTGCTGCAGGGGCTCGACCCCGACCGTCCCGGCCAGGTCTGGGGCTGGTGGTGCGGGCCGGAGGGGGACTTCACCGCCGAGGAGATGCGGACCATCCTCGGCTGCGGCGCCGTGCCGGTGACGTTGGGCCCGCTGATTCTGCGCGTCGAAACCGCCGCGGTTTACGGCCTGGCGGCCATGGGCTGCCGCCGCCACGCGCATCACGTGCCCGCCGGGCACTGAACATCCGGCAGGAAGGAGCTGAGTCATGTCCGCGGAGCTTTTCGGAACGGTCGGCATCGTCGGTATCGGTCTCATCGGCGGGTCGCTTGCGCGCGACCTGCGTACCTACGGTCTGGCCCGGCGCATCGTCGGGTGGAACCGCACCCCGGCCCATGCCGAGCGCGCCCTGGAATTGGAACTGGTTGATGCAATCATGCCCACGCCGGAGGCCCTTGCCGAAGTCTCTGACCTCGTCGTGCTGGCCGTGCCGGTCAATATCTTGGCAGAACTCCTGCCGCGCCTGCTGGCCAAGGCCCGTCCGGACCAGGTGTTCATTGACGTGGGCTCGACCAAGAAGGCGCTCGCCGACGCCGTCGCCGGCTGTCCGGGGCGCGACCGCTTCGTCCTCTGCCACCCGATGGCCGGCACGGAGCGCAGCGGGCCCGACGCGGCGGTCGACAACCTCTTCCGCGGGCGGTTCACGCTCTTGGTCGATACGGCCGACAGCAATCCGGAGGCGGTGGCGAAGGTCAGCGCCCTCTGGGAGGGCGTCGGCTCCGTGCTGGCGACGATGGACGCGGAGGAGCACGACCGCACCGCGGCGCTTCTCTCTCATATGCCCCACGTGCTGGCCTACGCCCTGGCACGGACGATCCGTGTGGCGGAACGCGATCAGGCGCTGAACGCACGCTTCGCGGGCGGCGGCCTGGCGTCGATGACGCGCATTGCCCATTCGCCGCTCTCCATGTGGCAGCCCATTTTCCGTCAGAACAAGGTCTTCCTGCTGGAGGCCATCGATACCTTCTCGGAACATCTCGCGGCCTTCCGCCGCGCCATTGCTGAGGATGACGCCGAGGCTCTGGCCAAGCTGATGCGCTGAGGGTTCGGGCCGGATACGAAAAAAGCTCCCCGGGAGGGGAGCCTTTTTTGTTTCGGGCGGCTGCTCAGGCGGCGGGGGGGGCGGTGTCCTTGGGCTGTTTGACCTTCGGCGGGCGCATGGCGCGCTTCATGGCGGCCTTGGCCGCGGCCCATTGGAAGACGATGAAAGCCGCAAAGAAGGCCGCGATGACCAGAATCACGACGGAGGGATGGGATTCCCAGGTGCGCTTGGCCCAGGCGATGGCCGGCTCGTAAAGCGAGGGCATAAAGAAGGTGACGATCGTGCTCTGCAGCGCGCAGGAGACCGCCGACCAGAAGACGTAGGGCCCGAAGGGGACGCGCAGCATGCCGGCGGCGATGAGCGCGAAGGTGCGGATGCCCGGCGTGAAGCGGACGACGAACATCGTCTTGCCCAGGTTCTCGCCGAAGAAGTGGCCGCAGGCCTCGATTTTGTCCTGGTTGCGCTGGAGCCAGCGGAGGCGGATGATGTAGCGCATGGCGAAGCGCACCGGCAGGTACATCAGAATGTCGCCGACGAAGACGCCCCAGAAGGTTGACTGCCAGGCCGTCATGCAGCCGATGATGTCGGTGGAAATGAGCGGCGGGACGACGGTCCAGCAGATGACGTTCTCAAAGAAGAAGGTGGCCACCGCGGTGAGCCAGCCCTGAATCCACGGATGTTCGGCGGAGGCCCGGATGGCCTCGACGAGATTTTCAAGCGCTCCGTTCTCAGTGGCTGCCGCAAGCAGTTCAGTCATGGCTCTTCAGCGACCCTTCTTCGTGTCTTTGGGTTTGTCCGACGGGATGCCGAGATAGCGCCCGATGGGGCCCGCGATCCGGGCAAAGACCGGCGCGGCGACGCTGCCGCCCTGACGGAGGCGGCCCTTGGGCTTCTCGATTGAGATGAGTATAACAAGTTCCGGCGCGGTTGCGGGATAAATCCCGACAAAAGAGGCCGTATAATCGGTGTTGTTGTAGCGGCCGTTGCTGGGGATCTGGCCGGTGCCGGTCTTGCCGGCGACGGTGTAGTCCTCCAGGGCCGCGCGACGGGCGGTGCCCCCCTGCTTCGGGTCGGTGACGGCCTGCATCATCTCAAGCATCTGGGCGCAGACCTTCTTCGAAATGGGACGGCCGAGGACGCGCGGCGCCGTTTCGCGGATGAGGTTGCCTTCCGAATCGGTGACGCGCCGGATGAGATAGGGCTGCATGCGCAGGCCGCCATTGGCGATGGTCGCGTAGGCGTTGGCCATCTGCACGGCGGTGACGGCGATGCCCTGGCCCAGCGTCATGCGCGTGGGGGAGAGTTTGTTCCAGGTCTTCCAGTGATGCAGGATACCGGCCTCCTCGCCGGGGAGCTCGATGCCGGTACGCTGGCCGAATCCAAAGGCCCGGAGGCAGTGCCAGAGGCGCTCGTACTCGTGGGGGAAGCCCAGACTCGGTGCAGGCTCGGCCAGGCGCAGGCCGATCATGGCCGTGCCGATGTTGGAGGATTTGGCCAGGAGGGTTTTGACGTCGATGATGCCGTAGGCGTGGTCGCGCAGCGGTTTCCCGGCGTAATACCAGATGCCCGCCGTGCCGACGTCAAAGGTTGACTTCGGCGTGATGACGCCCTGCTGCAGGGCGGAGGCAACGGTAATCACCTTCATGATTGAGCCGGGCTCGTAGTTGCGCGAGACGGCGATATTCTTCCAGAGATTTTTGGTGACGGAGCCGTAGTGCTGGGGGTTGAAGCTGGGCAGGGTGGCCATGCCGAGGATCTCGCCCGTCTTTACACGCTGGACGACGATGATGCCGGAGTCGGCGTTGAATTCGGTCAGGGCGCCCGAGAGAGCCTCTTCGAGGATGTACTGGATGTTGTTGTCGATGGTCAGCCAGACGTCGTTTCCGGGGACGGCCGGGACGTCCTCTTCGCGGAGGGAACGGATTTCTCGGCGGCGGGCGTCGACCGAGGTCTTCACGTGGCCGTCCTGGCCCTTGAGCTCCTCCTGGCAGCGCTGCTCGATGCCGTAGACGCCCTCGCCCTCGGCATTGACGTAGCCGAGCACGTGGCAGAGGCGGCTGCCGTTGGGGTAGGCGCGGATTTCGCGTTCGGTCATGCCGATGCCGGCGAAGCGGTCCGTCTTGGCGCTGCGGCGGCGGTTGATTTCGGAGATGACGGTCTCGTCGGCGGTGTCGGCGATGCGGACGTAGCGCGATTCTGTCCTGCGGAAGGCCTGGATGACCTCCTCCTGCGGGACTTTGGTCACCGTGGCGATGTCGAGCGGCAGCGTGTCGCGGTCGACCAGCGGACTGTTGAGCTTGGGATCCTGGGGATCGATGAAGATGATGCGGCCGGGCAGACTTTCGGCCAGCGGGATGCCATTGCGGTCAAGGATGCTCCCGCGCAGGCCCAGACGGTTGTATTTGGCGGTGTAGTCGGGCGGTTCGTAGCCCGGGCGGACGATATGGAGGCGAACCAATTGGATGATCACCCCGACGAAAAGACAGACGACGCCGGATGCCAGAATCAGCATCCAGCGCCGGGCACAGATCTTTTCGTGCCGCTCCATGGCACTCAGCGGCGGCGGGCGGAGGCGGTGGCGACGGCGTCCGGTTCACCGTTCAGACGGCGGGCGCGGGCTTCGGCGACGGCGGTCCGCAGCGCGTGGCTGGCCCGCATCGTCCCGTTGGGCGAGACGTGGACAACGGCCTCCGGCGCAGGGAAGCTGAGCTTCAGCCCGCGGGCGCGGACCGCCTCGTCGAGGTTGCGCGGGTCGCGGAGGGCGTTCCAGGCCGACTGCTCTCGGATCAGTGCCTGCGTGTAGACGCGGCGGTCGCTCTCGAGGCTGCGGATGCGGTCGGCAATCTGGTCGGAGTCGGTCCTCAGAATCAGATAGGCCGACCACGGCAGAATGTTGAGCAGGAGCAGGACGACGAAGCCGATGTTCGTCGGGTTCATGCGGAGCTTCTTTTTGCGACGGTTATGCCTGGCCATGGTCATTCTCCCCCTCTCCGAGTCGGCGGACGGCGCGGAGCTTGGCGCTGCGGGCCCTCGGATTGTCCTCAATCTCCTGCGGCTGTCCGGTGACGGCCTTTCTGAAAATGCGTTCGACGCGCGGCAGGGTGCCCTGCCATTGGCTGCCGCCCTGCTGCAGGGCGACTTCGCTGCCCTCGTGCTCCCGGAAGGTCTGCTTGACGATCCGGTCGGTCAGACTCTCGAAGGTCAGGACGGCCATGCGGCCGCCGGGCTTCAGCAGCGCCAGACCGTCTTCGAGGGCGCGGCGCAGGTCGCCGACCTCGTCATTGACGGCCATCCGCAGCGCCTGAAAGACGCGGGTGGCCGGATGGCGGCCCTTGGTGTGGGCCGTGCCGACGGCACGGGCTACGCAGTCCGCCAGCTGGAGGGTGCGCGTGAAAGGGGTCTTGGTGCGTGCGCGGTCAATGGCCCGGGCGATGGCTCCGGCCTTCCGCTCTTCGCCGAGATCGCGGAAGAGTGCGGTCATCTCGGCGACGCTCAGGCGGGCGAGCAGGTCGGCGGCCGTTTCGCCCGCGTCGTTGCGCATGCGCATGTCCAGCGGGCCGTCGCTGCGGAAGCTGAAGCCGCGTTCGGGCGTGTCGAGCTGGTCGCTGCTGACGCCCAGGTCCAGGAGAATCGCGTCGGCCTGCCCGAATCCGTTCGCCCGGGCCAGCGCGCCGATGTCGCCGTGCGCGCCGTGAACCAGCACATGGGTGCCGGGGACGGCGTCGCGGCGGAGATTGGCGGCCGCGCGCGCGAGGGCCTCGCCGTCGCGGTCAATGCCCAGCAGCCGCCCCTGCGGCCCCGCCAGGCGCATGACGGCCGAGGCGTGGCCGGCCTGGCCGAGCGTGCCGTCGATGTAGACGCAGCCCGGCCGGGGATCCAGCGCGGAAACGGTTTCCTGAAGCAGCACGGGGATATGCACGGACGGCGCTCCTTAGAATCCGATGTCCGCCAGCGCCTCGCCCAGCGCGGTCTGGTCGACCTCCGCCGACGGGATGCGGGCCTCCGCGGCCCAGATTTCGCCGTAGGCTACGGCTCCGACAAAGGCGACCCGCCCTTTGATGCCCGCAAAGGCCAGCAGGCGGTCGCTGATCCGGATGCGGCCCTGAACGTCCAGCGCCAGCTGCTCCGAATTCTCGCCGATCACGCTCAGCATCCGCGCCACCGCCGCGTCGGAGAGGCGGCGCGAACGGAAGCGGTCGACGATTGACTGCATCATCGAGGCCGGCATCAGACGCAGACACTTTTCGTGCGGGTCGGCCATGACAAAGACATAGGGCGGACGCCCCATCGCATCGCGCCACGCCGAGGGAATCGTCACGCGGCGCTTCGGGTCCAAAGCATGCTCCGCACTGCCGGAAAATACCGGCGTGCCCGACATCGTCCCCGTCCGGGAATCTGTGCCCGCTTCGTCCATGCTTTGACCTTTTGTGACACTATTAAACACTTTCCCACACTCAAGGTCAACAGAAAACCGCTTCGCCCCACATTTTTCCGATATCGGCGGGCCTTATGCCGAGGCTTCCCTCCGGGAGCCGGAGGGGCAGAAAGGAAAAACGGCGCCCAATCGGGCGCCGTTTTTCGGATCGGTGTGGGGAAGTGTCGGGCCGAGGTCAGCGGATGAAGTTGGTCGCGATCCAGCGCTCCCCGGCGGGGCGTGCCACGCCGGCGGCCCGGGCCGTCCCGCGGCAGCGCAGGAAGTCGGCCATGTTGCGCCCGAGGATGCGGAGGGTCTGAAGGCCCTCCAGATCCTGCTCGACCTGATCGGGGGTGGAGCCGTGGGTGTCGTTCCAGTATTGGCTGGTGATGACGGGCATCTGAAGCATGGTGAAGTAACTGTTGAGCCGGGCAAAGGCCGCCGTCGCGCCGGAGCGGCGGCAGTTCACCGTCGCCGCGGCCGGCTTCCCGCGGAAAAGTTTCGGCTGCGAGAAGCAGAGCCGGTCCAGCAGGGCACAGAGCGAGCCGTTGGGGCCGGCGTAGTAGACCGGCGAGCCCACGACCAGCCCGTCCGCCGCGGCCAGCCGGGAGACCATGTCGGTATAGAGGGCTTCTTTGAAGACGCACCCGTCGGCCCCGGGCTTCTTGCAGCCCCAGCAGCCGATGCAGCCGCGGACCGGCGCATTCCCGATCCAGTAAATTTCGGTGCCGATGCCCTCGGCCTTCAGGGCGCCGGCGACTTCGGTCAGGGCGCGGGCGGTGCAGCCGTTTTGGTGGGGGCTGCCGTTGATCAGCAGAACGTTCATGGTCTCTCTCCTGGGTTGGGGGTGCGAAGGCCTCAGAGTGTAGCAAAAACGAGTGTCCGCTCCGGCACCGGCCCCTCCGTCAGCGTGACGGCCGCGGCCACCGCCTCCGCCTGCGCCTCCAGCAGCGCTTCCGAGGCGGCGTGGAGGCGGCAGAGCGGCTCTCCGGCCCGGACCTCTTCGCCCTGGCGGACCAGAGCGCTGATGCCCGCGCCGGGATCGGGCGTCTCGTCGGTGCGGCGCCGCCCCGCTCCCAGGCAGAGCGCCGCGCGGCCGACGGCCTCGGCGTCGACGCGCAGCACCGTCCCGCTGCGGGGCGCGGGCACGTCGCGCCGGCAGGCGGCCTCCGGCAGCGGCGCGTCGGGATTGCCCCCCTGCGCCCGGACCATGGCCCGGAAGCGCTCCATGGCCGCACCGGAGTCCAGAGCCCGCACCGCGGCGGCATGCGCCGCGTCATAATCGCGGAAGCGCCCGCTCAGCACCCCCATGTGCGCGGCCTCGGTCAGGGTCAGCTCCCGGACGTCGCCGGGCCCCGACCCCTGCAGAATCTCCAGCGACTCGCGCACCTCCAGGGCGTTGCCCACGGTGCGGCCCAGCGGCTGATCCATGTCGGTGATCAGTGCCGTGCAGCGCCGCCCGAGGCGGCGCCCCACCGCCAGCAGCGATTCGGCCAGCGCCGCGGCCTCTTCCCTGCGCCGCATAAAGGCCCCGCAGCCGGTCTTCACGTCAAAGAGCAGCCCCGCCGCGCCCTCGGCCAGCTTTTTGCTCATGATCGAGGCCGTGATCAGCGGAATGCTCGGCACCGTGCCCGTCACGTCGCGCAGGGCATACATCCGCCGGTCCGCCGGCGCCAGCCCGTCGGTCTGGCCGATCATGCAGCACCCGACCTCGGCCGTCAGCCGGCGGAACTCCGCCGCGGAGAGGTCGGTACGGAAGCCCGGGATGGTCTCCAGCTTGTCCAGCGTGCCGCCCGTCAGGCCCAGCCCGCGGCCCGAAATCATCGGCACCGCCAGCCCCATGGCCGCGGCCAGCGGCGCCAGCGGGATGGAAATCTTGTCCCCGATGCCCCCCGTCGAATGCTTGTCGACCGTCGGCAGCGCCGGATCAAAGGCGATCGTCTCCCCCGAGCGCATCATCGCATCGGTCAGCACCGCCGTCTCCTCCGCCGTCATCCCGCGCAGGCAGACCGCCATCAGCCACGCGCTGAGCTGATAATCGGGCAGCGAACCGTCCGTGACCGCCGCCACCCAGGCGCGGATATCCGCCTCCCGGTGCTCCCTGCCGTCGCGCTTCTCTTCAATAAACCACTGCGGCATCATTGTCCGTAAACTCCTTTCCGCCGGCTCAGCGTCCCACCGACGCCAGCGCCGCATCCATGCGCCCGAATGCCTCGGCCAGCAGAGCCCGGCGCGTGGCAATGTTGATTCGGATCCACCCCGGCGCCCCGAAGAGCGCCCCGTCGTGCACGGCCACCCCGTGCCGCAGGAAAAAGGCCTTCGGCGTCTCCCCCCGCAGCGCCGGCAGCAGCCCCGTGCAGTCTACAAAGGCCAGATAAGTCGCCTCCATCGGGCACATCGGCAGCCCGTGCCGCGCGGCAAAGGCCTCCGTCAGCGCCCGGTTGCCCCGCAGATACGCCAGCATCCCCAGCCGCCACGCCTCCCCCCAGCGGTACGCCGCCTCCGCCCCGACCCAGCCGAAGGCCGTCACCCCCGGAATCATCTGCCGGTAGCTGCTCATGAAGCGTTCCCGCAGCTCCGGATCCGGAATCACCGCGAAGGCACACTCCAGCCCGGGAATATTGAACGTCTTGCTCGGCGAGACCAGCACAACCAGCCTCCGCCGCTCGGTCTCGTCGCGCGCCACCGTCATCAGCGGCGTATACCGGTGCGGCGCATCCGCCACGATGCCGCCGTGAATCTCGTCCGAAGCCAGCAGCAGATCATGCTCCGCCGCGAAATCCAGCATCCTGCGCAGCTCCTCCGGCCGCCACCGGTGCCCCAGCGGGTTCTGCGGGTTGCAGAGCATCCAGCCCCCCAGCCCCCGCGCATCCGTGCCCTCCAGATCCGGCAGGGTAGGGACCCCGAAGGGATTGAGGCGCACAATCCGCTCCCGCGCATTCTGCATCGCCGCCGCCGTCCGGAAGTGGTGATAGACCGGCAGATTGATCAGCACGTCGCTCCGCTCCGGCCGCACCCGCCTCAGCATCCTGCAGAAAAGATGCAGCCCCGGCACAATCCCCGGCAGCGGCACCACCCATTCCCGCGGAATCTCCCAGCCGTAACGCTCCCGGTGCCACCCGATCATCGCCTCGATGGTGCCCTCCGAAATCCGCGTGTAGCCGAAAATACCCTGCTGCGCGCGCCGCACCACGGCCTCCGTAATCTCCTCGGCCACGCGGAAATCCATATCCGCGATCCACAGCGGGATGACATCCGGCGGATACTCCGACCACTTGCTGCTGTCGGTGCCGCGGCGTTCGGTCGGCGTGTCAAAAAAAGCGTCGTCGTATCGGGTCTTCATGCAAAGGGCCTTCCTTACCCATGAGCATACGACAATCCCCTCCGAAAGAAAAGCCCGTCCGGCCTCCCGCCCACCCCTGCCCACACCCCGCACGACCCGCGCATCGCCGTACTCCGACTTCAAACCATATACCCTCTGAACCAAAAAGGGTATATCCTTTCGACCTAAAAGGGTATATCCTTTCGACCTCAACCCATATACCCTTTTGGGTCCAACCCATATATCCTTTTAGGTTCAACCCATATACCCTTTTAGGTTCAACCCATATACCCTTTTTTGTCGGCCCCTGCCCAAGCCCGGGTCCCCCCGTCCCGCTCCGCCGCTCCGCCCGGGGGCTCCGTCAGGTCCCGGCGCGGCGGACGTACCCCCGAAAAACGGGGCCGCACCCGGCGCTCTGCCGGGAAGGCCGGCCCTGCAGACGCTGCCTGATGCGCGTTAGTCTATTGAAATGAAAGAGATAAAATATATTGACGGGGGGGGGGGTAGTGTGCTATCGTAGTGGCA
>CALXSH010000051.1 GCA_944391065.1 uncultured Kiritimatiellota bacterium
CCCTTATTCGCCACATTCTCCCCCTGCAGCAGCTACGATTGGAGACGGCTTAAAACGGCCCTTTTTCAGGGACGACTGTTTAGAAAACTTCTGACAGGAGCGAGTGGGAATAAGGCGGCGCTCCTCCGCCTTCCCGCGCGGCCTCTGCCGTGCACACCGAAAGGCCCCGCGGATCCGCGGGGCCTTTTGATTATCTTGCATCCGGGCGCAGCCGGCTGTGCGTCGCCATGCGCCGGGCGGCGCTCAGAGGATTCCGGCGAAGGGGTCGCCGATGGCCTCCAAGCGCTTCTTCAGCGCGGCGCGGAAGGCGGCGGTCAGCTCGGGACGTTTCGCGGCGAGGTTGGTCTGCTGCTTGGGGTCGGTCCGGCGGTCGTGCAGGACGGCGCCGATCGGCTGGCCCGGTTTGGGGTAGGAAACGGCGAAGGTGTAGCGGGCGTCGCGCAGCCCGCGCCAGCCGTAATCCTCCGATGCCGGCAGCACGGTGTCGCAGCGCGCCTCCAGCGGAAGCTGGCCGCCGTCGGGGAAGTCCCATCCGTCGCCGCCCATGCGCATATAGAGCCGGGCTTCCGTCAGGTCGGCCGGGGCTTCGCCGAGCAGGTAGGGGGCGAGGTTGCGGCCGGCCATGGTTTCGGGGATCGGCTGGCCCAGCAGACCCAGCAGGGTGGGGGCCAGATCGAAGGCGTCGGTCAGGCCGCCGTCCATGGCCGGGGCGATCTTTCCGGGCCAGCGGATCATGCAGGGGATGCGGACGGATTCTTCGTAGAAGTTGTTTTTGGCTTCCAGGCCGTGGGCGCCGAGACAGCTGCCGTGGTCGGAGCAGAAAACCACGACGGTATCGTCCTCGTGGCCGCTCTCGCGCAGGGCCTTCAGGATGCGGCCGAAGGCTGCGTCGACGCCTTCCACGGCAGAGAGATAGTCGCGGATGTTGCTGCGGTAGAAGCGGCCGCCGTGCGTCTCCGGCGGCGGGACGTCGCCGGCTGTCAGGTTCTCGGCCGGCGTCGCGCCGAAGGCTTCGCGGTAGCTTTCCCGGAAGCGTGCCGGGACCGCGTCGTAGGGGGTGTGCGGCGGATTCATCGAGACGACCAGGGCAAAAGGCCCCCGGGTCTCCTTTAGGAATGCTTCGGCCCGGCCGGCTTCGTGTTCGGGCCCCCAGGCATCGACGTAGCGGAAGGCTTCGCGGGGGGCGTCGGTATCCCAGTAAAGCGGCCGCAGGTGATGGTCATAGGTGCCGTAGGCGTACCACTTGGCGAAACCGTGGCGGCGGCTCGGCGGGCACCATTCGTTCCATTTGGTCTCGCCTCGGTTGTTGGCGCAGTTCAGCCAGGGGCGATGCGGCGCGTCAAGGTGCCATTTGCCGATGTAGCAGAGGTCGTATCCGGCATCGGCCAGTACGTCGGACCAGCAGCGGATGTCTTTGCGGAGTTCGGGCCCGGTCCACTGCTCCGTGGAGCGGCAGTTGCCGACCACACCGCTGACCTTCGGCAGGGCGCCGGACATGAGGATGGCCCGGAAGGGGCTGCAGACCGGATAGTTGCTGATGGCTTGGGTGAAGACCCGGCTCTGCGCCGCGAAGGCGTCCAGGACCGGCGTGCGGACGCGGTCCATCCCCATGAAGCCCTGGGCCTGCGCACGCATCTGATCGGGAAAAACGAGCAGCAGGTTTGGGCGCTTGGCATCCGGTTTTGCGGCGCGCAGGGCCGCTGCACCGAGTGAGAGCCCGCAGAGGGCCATGAATTCTCTTCTTCCGAGCGTCATCTTGCGTCCTCCCTTTTGCACGGCCAGTCTATCAAAAAGCCTGCCGCCGGTTTTAGGCGGGGAAGGGGCATCAGCCGAAAGATGACGGATGTCCTCACGGAGGCCTTCGGAGGGGCCGGGGGGCTGTCCGTCCGGGATGCGTGCCGGGCGGCGGCAGGGGGCTGGCACGGGGCGCTATTCGTCAAATAGAACGTGCACCGGAGGCTACATCGGGGGCACGCGTTATGCCTCATTTGCCGGACACCGGGGGAGGGGTGGATGGAGGACTTTGACGGGTACGTGCACAAATACGCCGAACGGATGCAGTTCCTGTCGCGCGGAGCTGAAGCGTTGGCACGCCGGCTGTCGGGTCTCTCCAAGAGCTTCTTGCCCACCCTTTTGCCCCTCCCTTTTGGAGGCTGCGGTGAAGCGCGGAGCGGATGAGGGCGCAGACCAATTCAAAAGTGGGCGTAAACCAACTCAAAAGTGGGCGACAATTGAGGTAAAAGTGGGCGACAATTGAGGCAAACATGGGCGTAGTTTTCCGGCCATGCCGTTACAGGCACTTATTTGAAGGTACCGGAGAGGGGAGGGCGTGCCGCCATGCGCAACGCTCCCGGGGCCGCGCGGCCGGTTTGTCGCAGTGATGCGTGAAGCCCTTCTTGGTCTCGCGTTTGACTTTGCACAGGGTCGGTGCACTTTATTATGAAGAATAGCGCGGGGCGGGGCGTCGTCTGCCCCGATTTGTGCGGGCGGACGCGGTGTGTTATTCTTATGGAGTATGGTTTGGTTCCCCACGGAGAGTGACGCGTGACGACAAACGACGAATATGCCCTGCAGGTTTTGCAGGAAACAGGTAAGCTGACGGCCGACAAGATCTCGGAGGCCCTTGCCGCGAAGCGCAGGGAGGGGCAGACGCCGCTGGACTGGCTGGTCGAGCAGGGTGCCGTCAGCGAGGAGGAGGTGCTGGGCACGCTGGCCGAACAGTTCGGCATGCCCTTCGCCACGATCGACGGGGACGACATTCCCGAAGAGGTGGCGAAGCTGCTGGACGGCGAGACGGCCCACCGTTACTGCGCGGTGCCGCTCCAGGACGACGGCGATTCGGTCATGGTGGCGATCTGCGATCCGGCGAACTACGATGCGCAGGACGCAATCCGCTATAAACTGGGCAAAAATGCCGAGTTCGTCGTCGTCCCCTCCGTCGACGTGAAGCGGCTCCTTGGCAAGCTCTATCCCACCGCCTTTGACCCCAATGCGACCGACACGCGCGACGACCTGGTCTCGCAGCGCAAGGAGATGGAGGTCGATTCCTCGGAGGAGGGCGATGCGCCGGTCATCCGTCTGGTGAGCCTCATCCTCATGGACGCCTGCAAGATGAAGGCCTCCGATATTCACCTGGAGCCGATGGAAAAGCATTTCCGCGTCCGCTTCCGCATCGACGGTGCGCTGCGCGAGATGGATGAGCCGCCCAAGCGTCTGCAGGGAGCCATCATTTCGCGCGTGAAGCTGATGGCCAATATGGACCTCTCCGAGCGCCGTATCCCGCAGGACGGCCGCATTCAGATCAAGATGAGCGAACGCGAACTGGATCTCCGTGTGAGCACGGTGCCGACCAACTTCGGCGAGTCCATCGTCATGCGTATTCTTGATAAGCAGAATCTTTCGCTGGGCCTGCCGCAGCTGGGCTTTCTTTCCGACGACCAAGCCAAGTTCGAGCGTCTCATCGGTCTGCCCGACGGCGTGATTCTGGTCACGGGGCCGACCGGTTCCGGTAAGACGACGACGCTGTACGCCTGCCTGGGGCAGATCAACCGTCCCGACAAAAAGCTGATCACGGTCGAAGACCCTGTGGAATACCAGATGTCGGGCATCAACCAGGTCCAGGTCAACCGCGCCGTCGGCCTGGACTTCTCGGCCGCGCTGCGCTCCATTCTGCGTCAGGCGCCGAACATTGTGATGATCGGCGAAATCCGTGACCATGAGACGGCCGAAATCGCCATGGAGGCCGCACTCACCGGTCACCTGGTTTTCTCCACCCTGCACACCAACGACGCCCCCTCGGCCGTCACCCGTCTGACCGATATCGGCATCAAGCCCTTCCTCGTGGCCTCGGCGCTGCGCGCGGCCATGGCCCAGCGTCTCGTGCGCGCCATCTGCGAGAAATGCCGCGTGGAGCACATTCCCACCGACCGCGAACGCAAGATGCTCGGCACGATGTCGAAGAACGCCGACAGCATGAAGATGTTCAAGGGCGCGGGCTGCCCGGTCTGCAAGACAGGCTACAAGGGCCGAAAGGGCCTCTTCGAAATCTTTACCGTTGACGACACGGTCCAGCGCCTGATTTTTGACAAGGCACCCGTGACCACGCTTCGTGCGCGTGTCCGCGAGATGGGCATGCGCACGCTGCGCGAGGACGGCATGCTGAAGGTGGCTGCCGGTATGACGACGTTGGAGGAGGTCCTCCGCGTGACCATGGGAGACGAAGACTGATGAGCATCAATACGTACGAAGACCTCACCGCCCTCGCGCAGGGCGCCACCGCCGAATTCACCATGCAGGATCTCATGCAGGCCGCCGTCGATTCCGGCGCCTCCGACCTGCACATCCGTGTGGCACGTCCTCCCGTGGTGCGCGTCCACGGCGGCCTCGAGCCCCTGGACTGCCCCGAGCTCACCCCTGCCGACACCGTCCGGCTCGCCATGGAGATCTGCACGCGCGAGCAGCTTGAGGAGGTCGAGAAAAACGGCGGTGCGGACTTTGGTCTGGCCTTCTCCGAGGCGGCCCGCTTCCGTGTCTCGGTCTTCAAGGAGCGCCATAATTACGGCATGGTGCTCCGCCAGATCCCCTCGACCATTCTGACGCTCGAGCAGCTCGGTCTCCCCGAGGCCGTCAACGAGCTCCTCTACAAGCCCCGCGGCCTGATCCTCGTCACCGGACCGACCGGCTCGGGCAAGTCCACCACCCTGGCCTCGATGCTCAATATCATCAATCAGGACCGCGACTGCCACATCATCACCATCGAAGACCCAATCGAATTCTATCACTCCTCCAAGAAGTCCCTCGTCACCCAGCGCGAGGTCGGCGCCGACGTGCCGAGCTTCGCCGAGGCCATCCGCCGCGCCCTCCGTCAGGACCCCGACGTGATCCTCGTCGGCGAAATGCGCGACCTCGAGACGATCGGCGCGGCCATCAGCGCCGCCGAAACGGGCCACCTGGTCTTCGGTACGCTGCACACCACGGGTGCCGCCTCGACCGTCGACCGCATCATTGACTCCTTCCCGACCAACCAGCAGGAGCAGGTCCGCACCCAGCTCTCCATGTCGCTGGTGGCCGTTATCTCCCAGGTCCTTCTTCCGCGCATCGACAAACCCGGGCGCGTGGCGGCCTTCGAAATCATGATGAGCACGCCCTCCATCCGCTCCCGCATCCGCGACAACAAGACCTTCCAGATCAATTCCGACATCCAGACCGGTGCCAAATACGGCATGGTGTCGCTCGATACCTCGCTGCTCAACCTGCACCTCGAGGGCAAGATCTCCTATGAGGATCTCGTCACCAAGGCCCAGGACCCCGAGACGACCGTGCAGAAACTCAAGGAAATGATTGGGTAAACCGATGGCCGATTTCGAACTTCCCGCACTTGTCGAGCTGGTGCTCTCCAACGGCTTCATCGACCGCGAACAGGCTGAGAAACTCGTTCAGGACCACTTCGACTCCGGCAAATCTTACAAAGAGCTCATCCTCGCGCTCGACATTCTGAGCGAGGAGGACCTCCTCTCGCTGATGGCCGGCAGCCAGGGCACCGACGTGGTGGACCTGGACTCCGTCATCTTCGACGAAGACCTCTGCGCGGTCATCCCCGCCGCCTCCGCGCGCATGCACCACTTGGTGCCCGTCGAGGTCACTTCCGAGCACGCCACCTTCGCCACCTCCGACCTAGTCGAAGCCGATGTCATTGACGAGCTCACCTTCCTCCTCTCGCGCGAAATCCGCTTTGTCTTCGCCCCCGCCGCCGTCATTGACCGCATCCTCGACGAACACTTCTCGCTCGTCGGCGGTGCCGCAGACGACATGATCGGCGAACTCGAGTCCCTCGACGCCCCCGCCGAAGACGAGCAGGGCATCGAAAGCGCCGCCGGCTCCGCCCCCGTTATCCGCTTCGTCAACCTCGTCCTGTACCAGGCCATCACCGACCGCGCCTCCGATATCCATATCGAGCCCTTCGAAAAAGACTTCAAAATCCGTTACCGCGTCGACGGCGCCCTCTACGAAATGAACCCGCCGCCGCTGCACATGGCGCTGCCCATCATTTCGCGCGTCAAGGTCCTCTCCGGGCTCAACATCGCCGAGCGCCGCGTCCCGCAGGACGGCCGCATCGCCCTCACCGTCGCCGGCCGGCAGGTCGACCTCCGTGTCTCCTGCCTGCCGACCGTTCACGGCGAATCGGTCGTGCTCCGTGTCCTTGACCGCTCTGCGGTCTCGCTCGACCTGGAAAATATCGGCCTGCCCGAAGACATCTACGAAGGCATTACCCTCGACATTGAGAAGCCCAACGGCATCTTCATCGTCACCGGCCCCACCGGCTCCGGCAAGACGACGACGCTGTACTCCTGCCTGCGCTATATCAATAAGCCCGACGTCAAGATCCTCACGGCCGAAGAGCCCGTCGAATACGACATCGACGGCCTCGTCCAGGTCCCCATCAATCCCCAGCAGGGAAACACCTTCGCCAAAGTCCTCCGCGCCTTCCTCCGTCAGGACCCCGACATTATCATGGTCGGCGAAATCCGCGACCTGGAGACGGCCGAAATCGCCATCCAGGCCGCCCTCACCGGCCACTTCGTTTTCTCCACCCTGCACACCAACGACGCCGCAGGCGCCGTCACCCGTCTGGTGGATATGAACGTCGCCCCGTACCTGATCTCCTCCACCCTCCAGGCCGTTCTCGCCCAGCGCCTCGTCCGCACCTGCTGCGCCCAGTGCAAGGTCGGCTACGACCCCGACGACGACGCCATCCGCCGCCTCGGACTCACCCGCGACGACATCGGAAACCGGAAGTTCTACTACGGCAAAGGCTGCAAGATCTGCAACGGCACCGGTTACAAAGGCCGAAAGGGTGTCTTCGAATATCTTCGCATGTCCAACCCCCTCCGCGACATGATCAACGCCCGCGAACCCACCCTCGTCATCCGCGAGAAGGCCCGTGAGCTCGGCATGCGCACCATGCGCGAAGACGCCATCCGCAACGTCCTCGACGGCTACACCACCGTCGACGAAGTCCTCCGCTACACCTAAGGGGCATTCTCTGCCGCTTCCTGCCGCATACCGAAGCCTGGGCGATCCCGGGGGCGGTGTGCGGCGGATTCTTGGAGGAAATGATCGGATTCGGAGCAGAGATGCCATGAATGCTGAGCTTTACCACTGTATCCTGCTCCTCCTGGTGCTTGTGGGCCTGTGCTGCTGTCCTCGGACGGAGTGGCATATCGGAATCTGCTCACTGATCGCGGCGGTATTGCTGATTTCGCTTGTCGTCTTCTTTTGCGTAAACGCGTCAAGGCGTCTCTTTTTCTCGTCCAAGGACAGGCCTGTCCGTCTTTCCGTTGGCTTCTTCCTTGGGGGAATTCTGATTTACGGGATCATCTTCTGTCTTTTGGGGCACTGGCACCCGTGATTCCGGTTATGCCTGCGCGCATGACCGGAGCGGCCAAGGCCTGCCGGACGCTTTGCGGCCGTTGCCCGGGGGCGAGGGAGGGGGCCTTCCTCGCCTCTTCAAGGGCGCGTCATTTAATTGCGCATTTTTCGGGAACGCTGTTGGTGCGCCAAAATCGCGCGCCGGCGCGTGATTTTGTTATACTTCGGGAGCGTTGCTTGGATAACGGATGATGAACGCGATCGATCCCTCTGCCTTTGTGGATGTGCTGCGGGCCAGCCGGCCCGCAGCGAAGGTGCCTTACTATCTCTTTTATTCCGGTCTCTGGGACGGCTATGTGACCGACCCTGCGCTGATGGTGGTGCCGTTTGACGATCATCTGGTGCACCGGGGGGACGGGGTCTTTGAGTCGTTTAAGTGTGTGGAGGGGGCGGCGTACAATCTCGACGCGCACCTGCAGCGTCTGCTGCGCAGCGCCCATCAGGTGGGGCTGACGGTTTCGAAGGGGCCGGAGGCCCTGCGGGCGAAGGTGCTGGAGGTGCTGAAGGCTGCGGGGCAGCCGGAGTGTTCGGTGCGCGTGATTCTGGCGCGCGGTCCGGGGGGAATGGGCGTGGCGCCGGCGGAATCGCCGCGCCCGGTGCTGTACATTTTGGTTTACGGTGCGGGGCGCCCCTTCATGGAGCGCAAACCGCAGGGGGCGGCGCTGCTGCGCAGCCGGATCCCGGTCAAGCCGCCCTTTTTTGCGACGGTGAAGATCTGCAATTACATGGCCAATGCCCTGATGGCCCAGGAGGCCCGGGACAGGGAGGCCGATTTCGTGGTCGGCGTCGATGAGAGCGGCCACATTACCGAGGGCGCCGTCGAGAATGTCGGGATCGTCACGCATGCCGGGAGGCTTGTCTTCCCGCAGCTCGATACCGTGCTTGCCGGCACCACCATGCTGCGCGTCGCCGAATTGGCCCGGCAGCTGGAAGCCGACGGCCGTCTGAGCGCCGTCGACTTCCGCCCCATCCGCGAGGAGGAGCTGGCCGGTGCGGCCGAAATCCTCGCCGTCGGAACGACGCTGAACGTCGCTTCCGTCGTCTCCTACGAAGGCCGCCCCGTCGGCGACGGCACCCCGGGTCCCGTCGGGTCGGCCCTGAACGAACTGCTGCTGCGCGACACGCGTGAGAATCCGTCGCTGCGGACGCATTATCTCTGATTGCCATCCGAAGGATCATCCCATGAATACTTACGATACGATGCTTGAGAAGGCCGTTGTGGTCAGCCCGCTGAAGTCCTCCGATATTTTCGGCGTCATTGCCGAGATGCTCGACGCCATGGTCGCGTCCGGCGTGCTGGATGCCGGGAAGCGCGACGAAGCCCAGCAGGCCGTCGTGCGCCGCGAAATGTCGGCCTCCACCACAATGACCGACGAGATTGCCCTGCCGCACGGCCGGACCGATGTGGTCGACGAGCTGGTCTGTGCCATCGGCCTCCACCGTGACGGCTTCGATGCCGACGCGCCCGACGGCGGGCTGACCCGCGTGGTCGTGCTGATGCTGGTGCCGCCCTCCGCGGGCGCGGGCTACACGACCTTCCTGGCCAACCTCAGCCGCACGCTGATGGAGGGCGACAAGCGCGACGCGCTTATCGACGCCTCTGACCGCGAGAGCGTCCTGGCCATCCTGCGCGGCTGAACGTTTCCTTCGCCGATGTTGCTTCATGGCCTGCCCGCGGCAGCCGGGCGGGCCCGGTCTGTAGGACCGCATCGCTGCCGATAGGAATCCTACACCATGTTCAAACCCGCTTCCAACCGCCCCGATTTCCCCGCAGACGAACGCGAGATGCTCGCCGTCTGGGAGAAGGAGGGCACGTTTGCCAAGAGCCTCGCGCAGCGCGCCGACGCCGAGCCTTTCCGGTTTTATGACGGGCCGCCCTTCGCCACCGGTCTGCCGCATTACGGCCATCTTCTTGCCGGCACCATCAAAGACATCGTGCCGCGCTACTGGACCATGCGCGGCCGTTATGTCGGGCGCCGGTTCGGTTGGGACTGCCACGGCCTGCCGATTGAGGCGCTGGCGCAGGATGCCCTCGGTGTCAGCGGGACCTACGCCATCCGCGAACTCGGTGTGGACAGGTTCAACGAACAGTGCCGCTCCATGGTGCTCCGTTACGTCTCGCAGTGGCGCGAGACCGTGACCCGCATGGGCCGCTGGGTTGACTTCGACAACGATTACAAGACGATGCAGCCCGAGTACATGGAGACCATCTGGTGGGTCTTCAAACAGCTTTGGGATCAGGGCCGCATTTACCGCAGCCACCGCATCATGCCCTACTCGTGGAAACTCTCCACGCCGCTCTCCAACTTTGAGGCCGGCAGCAACTACAAGGACGTCCAGGACCCTGCCGTCACCGTCCGCTGCCGCGTGACCGGGGGCGCCCACGCCTGCTGGGGCAACGAAGCCTACCTCCTGGTGTGGACGACCACGCCCTGGACGCTGCTGACCAACTTCGCCATCTGCGCCGGCCCCGACATCGATTATGTCGCCGTCCGCGACAAATCCGACGGGGCGGTTTACATTCTGGCCGATGCCCGCCTCTCCGCCGTCTTCCGCAAGGCCGACAGCTATGAGGTGCTGGAGCACTTCCGCGGCGAAGACCTGAAAGGCATCCGCTACGAGCCGATCTTTGACGTTTACCGGGATAAGCCCAATGCTTTCGTCGTCCTGACCGACCCCTATGTCACGACCACCGACGGCACGGGTCTGGTGCACAATGCCCCCGCCTACGGCGAGGATGACTTCCGCGTCTGCTCCGCCGCCGGCATTGCCCTCGAGGACCCCATGGACGAGAGCTGCGCCTTCGTCGCGCCCGCTCCCGAGGCTTGGCGCGGCCGCTTCTGCAAGGACTGCGACAAGGACATCATCCGCGAACTCAAGGCGATGGGCAAGCTGGTCCATCAGGCCACCATCGTCCACTCCTATCCCTTCTGCGACCGCACCGACACCCCGCTCATCTACCGCGCCATCGACGCCTGGTACGTCCGCGTCGAGGATCTCCACGAGCGCCTGACGGCCAACAACGACACCGTCCGCTGGCAGCCGCAGGCCGTCGGCGCCAACCGCTTCGGCAACTGGCTCCGCGAGGCGAAGGACTGGAACATCTCCCGCAACCGCTTCTGGGGATCCTGCATCCCCGTCTGGATCAACGAGGCCGACCCCTCGGACATGATCTGCGTCGGCTCCGTCGCCGAACTCGAAGCCCTCTCGGGCACCAAGGTCACCGATCTGCACAAGCATTTCGTCGACAAGGTCGTCATCGTCCGCGACGGCAAGACCTACCGCCGCACGCCCGAGGTGCTCGACTGCTGGTTTGAATCCGGCTCCATGCCCTATGCCCAGCAGCACTATCCCTTCTCCAAGCGCGACCGCAACGACTTCTTCCCGGCCGACTTCATCGCCGAGGGCCTTGACCAGACCCGCGGGTGGTTCTACACGCTCATGGTGCTCGGCACCCTCCTCTTCGGCATGGCTCCGTACCGCAATGTCGTGGTCAACGGCCTCGTCCTCGCCGAGGACGGCAAGAAGATGTCCAAGCGCCTGAAGAATTATCCCGACCCCAAGGAGGTCATCGAGACCTACGGCGCCGACGCCCTCCGCCTCTACCTGATCAACTCCCCCGTCGTGCGCGCCGAAAACCTCCGTTTCTCCGAAAACGGCGTCAGGCAGATCCTGCGCGACCTCCTCATCCCGTGGTGGAATGCCTACAGCTTCTTCGTGACCTACGCCAATGCCGACCGCTTCGAAGAGGCCGAAGTCACCGTGCCCGACTCGCCCAACGTCCTCGACCGCTGGATCGTCTCCTCCATGGAGACCCTCATCCACGACGTCACCGCCGCGATGGACAGCTACGACCTCCAGCGCGCCGTCCGGCCCTTCGTCGCCTTCATCGACGACCTGACCAACTGGTACATCCGCCGCTCCCGCCGCCGCTTCTGGAAGAGCGAGGACGACGGCGACAAGCGCTGTGCCTACCGCACCCTCCGTTACGTCCTGGTGCAGCTCTCCAAGGTGGCCGCCCCCTTCTGTCCCTTCGTCAGCGACCGGATCTACCGCAACCTCCGCGGGGCCTCCGATCCCGAGAGCGTCCATCTCTGCGACTTCCCGACGGCCAATGCCGCCGCCCGCGATACCGCCCTTGAGGCCGACATGGCCCTCGTGCAGCGCGTCGTCAGCCTCGGCCGTCAGCTCCGCACCGAGACCGAGCTCAAGGTCCGTCAGCCGCTGGCCTGCCTGCGCGTCGCCGCCGTCGATCCGGCCGTCCGCGGGGCCCTCGCGCGCTACACCGACATCATCCGCGAGGAGCTCAATGTCAAGGAAGTGGCCTTCGGCGATGACGAGACCGCCCTGGCCACCCTCTCCCTCAAGGCCGACTTCAAGCGTCTCGGGCCCCGCTTCGGTGCCCGCATGAAGGCTGCCGCCGCCGCCATCGCCGCCCTCCCCGCCGGAGCCGTCGCCGAACTGGCCCGCGGCAACGCCGTGACCGCCGACATCGCCGGCGAGCCCGCCGAACTGCTCCCCGAGGACGTCATCGTCCGCCGCGAACCCAAGCCCGGCCTCGTCACCGCCGCCGAGGGCAACGTCGTCGTCGCCCTGGAGACCGCCCTGACGCCCGAACTCCTGGCCGAGGGCGTCATGCGCGAATGCGTCTCCCGCATTCAGGCCATGCGCAAGGAGGCCGATCTCGAGGTCACCCGCCGCATCCGCCTCACCGTCGCCTGCGATGCCGACACCGCCGCCATCCTCAAGGCCTGGCAGGCCGTCATCCTCGAGGAGGTTCAGGGCGACGCCCTCGACTTCGCCGATGCCGTCGGCGGCACCGTCGCAGACCTCAACGGACGCGCCGTCACCATTGCCCTGCAGGCGCTCTGAGACGGCGCCTGCATACAAAAAATCCGGAGCCCGCGCGGGCCCCGGATTTTTTTGCCCTGCGCTTCGACGCAAAAAGCCCCCCGCCGAAGCGGGGGGCCGGAGCGTATGTTGTTGTTTGTTGTATGGGAGTCGGAGAGAAAAACAGGGGAGCCTCAGAGGCTCCGGCGGAGCAGATCGGCCCAGGCCGAGAGCCGTTCGGGGGTCATGTCGGGCTCGTTGGTGTCGTCCAGCGGCAGACCGACGAAGCGCCCGTCGCGCTCGGCCAGCGATTCGCTGTGGCGGTAATCCGCCGCCGGCACCTGCCCGATCAGGGTCGCGCCGCGCTCCGTCAGCTTGTCGGCCAGAATGCCGATTGCGTTGACGAAGGTGTCGGCAAAGCCGCACTGGTCGCCCGTGCCGAAGACCGCCGCCTTCCGTCCCGTCAGATCGAGCGTATCCAGACGTCCGATGGCCTCGGCCCAATCGTCCTGCAGTTCGCCGTAGCCCCATGTGGAGCTGCCGAGAATCAGCAGGTCCGCGTCGAAATCGGCCTCCGTCGCTTCCGCCACGGGGAGCGCCCGTGCCTCGAGGAGAGCCGCCAGCGTCTGGGCGGCCTGTTCCGTCGCGCCGGTCGTGCTGCCGTAAAGAATGGTGATGCTTGCCATGGTCAGGCTCCTTGTCCGAGCAGGGTGGTTTCGTCAAAAAGGCCGATCCGGCGGAACCGCTCGGTGGTCCCGCGCACGGCCGAACAGATGTCGGCGGCCAAAAGCTCCGCCGTCCGGTAAAGCCGCATCAGACGCCGCGAATGCGTCCCGTCTCCCGCCACGCGCCACCGGTCCCCCGGAGCGCCTTCGCCCGGCGTGGCCTCCAGAAAGGCCGCCACGTCCGCCGGCGGATACCCGATGAAAAGACCCACCTCGTGCGCCGGTCCCGACGCCCACCGCGCCGCCAGCGCATCCAGTGCCTCCGAGGTGCTCCCCGTCCGGGCGTAACCCAGACGCTTCAGCAGCGCCTGCGCCTCCGGGGCCCGCAGCGCCTCCGCCAGTTTAGCCGGATGATAAAAGACCGCCAAGAGCCCCGTCGCCGTCCGCTCCAGCACCCGGTAGGGAAGCCCCAGCCGCGCCAGCACGGACTCCGGGCCCCCCGCACGACGGCACGGCGCGCACAGCGGCACCCGAAGCAGTTCGCCCGGCTTCAGCCCGCAGCGCACCGCCGCCGTCTTCACCGTCAGATAGCTCAGCGTATCCTCCCGGTGACGGCTGCAGATCAGACTCCAGTCTTCGCCCATCCTTGGCGCTCCTTTCTTCCCTTTGACGAAAAGTTAGTTTCGGAAAACGCCTAGAAGATAGCATAGGCAAACTCGCCAAGGCAAGCAAAATTAGAAAAAGCTAATATTCTCCCCTCTCCCTCTTCCCCGCACGGGGCAGGACGGATCCGTCGCACCGCTCAGGTCTTCTCCGGATTGCGTGCGTACGCCGTGCGACGCAGGGAATCGCTTGGTCTGTAGCGCACAGTGTGCTACAATGGACCCAAAAGGAGGCTATTATGGAAGCTACTGCAACCATCCGTGCGCGTATCCCCGAGGCGGAGAAGAAGGCGTTCGAGGAGGTTCTGTCCTCTATCGGTCTCGATACTTCTACCTTTATGCGTCTCGCCATTCGCCAGACCATCAATCGGCGTACCATTCCTTTCAGCCTGGATGCTCTCCCCAAGAGTCCTCGTAAAGCATCCGTTCAGGAGCTCTCCGCCCGTGCCAATGCCCGCTTTGCCAAAGCGTTCGAGATGCTGGCCAAGTAAGAGGTTGTCATGGGGGAGATTCGTTTTCTGACGCAGGAGGAGATTCTCGTCCTTCACGCAGATCAGATCCGTCTCTATGGCGGGGATATGGGATTGCGTGACGAGGGCTTGCTGGAGTCGGCGTGCCACGCGCCGCAGTTCGCGCATTTCTACGAAGACGCCGACATCCCGCGGATGGCGGCCATTCTCCTCTTTGCGCTTTGCAAGAATCATCCCTTTGTCGATGGCAACAAGCGGACAGCACTGGCCGCAGCTGTCGTCTTCTGCGACGCCAATGAGCTCACTTTCGATGAGAGCGTGACGGATCGGATTATGGTAGACGTCGTTCTTTCGGTCGCCGAAGGGCGTATGGACAAAGATCGACTCGCTGAATTCCTTGCCGGCCACCTTGTCCCGAACTTTTGGCAATGAGCTCCCTTGAGCCCCGCCGCGGCGGGGCCTTTTCTTGTGTGCTCGGCATGTACTCAATCTAAAAGGTGAAAGTCCCTAAGTCAGGAGATAGCGCCAAGACAATAGC
>CALXSH010000052.1 GCA_944391065.1 uncultured Kiritimatiellota bacterium
CCTTCGGTGCACATTCTTTTGACACATGGGGAGGAAACCATGATACCCTTCGGTGCACATGACTATGACACATCACGAGTGGCAAAAATGGGCTTGCGTTCTGATGAGATTTTTTGTTACCTTATACCAACACATATGCGGATTTGGTGGGCACGCAAAAGCTCCCTGGTGCCCGCCCCGGCAGAAAACCGCGTATGGGGAGGCCTCTCAGATGCCGGACCGACGAAGGCGTCGCGCGAGGGGCCAAGAAACCGATTAAACAGGGTAAAGACAATGACAAAGACGACTCTCCCCGAGTTGCCCTCCAACGAGAACCGCAAGTGGTACATCGTTGATGCCGCTGACAAGCCCCTCGGCCGTCTGGCCGTCAAGGTGGCCAATGCGCTTCGTGGCAAGGATAAGCCTGATTTCGCCCCCTCCGTGGATACGGGCGCCTTCGTGATCGTGATCAACGCCGAAAAGGTGGCGCTGACCGGCAAGAAGGAGGAGAAGAAGCAGTACGTGGACTTCACCGGTTGGCGCGGCGGCCTGAGCAAGACCCCGGCGAGCGTGATCCGCGAGAAGAACCCGACCCGCCTGATTACGGACGCGGTTTGGGGGATGCTCCCGAAGAACAATACCGCCGATCGCCGTATGACGCGTCTGAAAGTGTTTGCCGGTGCCGAGCACCCGCATGCCGCCCAGAAGCCTGAACCGCTCAGCATCTGATTCGGAAGGATTTGACTACTATGGCTAACGAACTTTCCAAGGCCACCGGTCGCCGCAAGACCGCCGTCGCCCATGTCCGTCTGGTTCCCGGCGAAGGCAAGTGGATTGTCAACGGCGTTGCCGTCGAGACCTACATCCCCAGCGAGTCGCTGCGTGACTACATGAACCAGCCTTTCGCGATTACCGAGACCATGGGCAAGTATGACGTGCTTGTCTCGGCAAAGGGCGGTGGTATCGCCGGTCAGGCCGGTGCGATGCGTCATGCTCTCTCCCGTGCGCTCTGCGCCCTCGACGCTTCGCTCCGTGACGCGCTTAAGAAGGCCGGTTGCCTGACCCGCGATTCCCGTATGAAGGAACGCAAGAAACCCGGTCAGCGCGGCGCCCGTGCCCGCTTCCAGTTCTCGAAGCGCTGATTGTCCGGCGGGATGCCCGCACGGATTCCGAGGGGTGGACGTCTTTTTCAAGGGACGTCACCCCTTCTTTATTATTCTGTCGGCCGCGCCGCCTGACTCCGGGAGGGGTGCAGCGCGCCGATTTCACCGATTTACCAAAGGAGTAACCCGATATGGGTCTTTTCTCCAAGCTTATCGACAAGCTCCGGGGCAAGTCCGAAAGGGCTTCCGAGCCGTCGCGGCAGGATAAGCCGGCCGCTGGGGCGCAGAATCGCCCGAACGGTGGCCGCCGCCGCAATGGCGGACGTGGCGGGGGCCGTCCTGCCGAGGGGCGTAATGCCGACGGTTGTCAGCGCCGCGACGGCGGCGCGAAGATGCGCGGCCCCAGGCCGAAGTCTGTGACGGCGGTGCCGTCCGGCCGGGAGGGCGAGGCGCCCGCACCCGTTTCTAGTGAGGTGCCGCGTCAGCCCAGCGAGGGCCGCGAAAGGCGCGGTGAGCGCTCCGAACGCAAAGACCGTCCGCGCCGCGAGCGCGGTGACCGTCCCCGCGGTCCGAAGGGCGATTCCTCCGAACGTCGTACGCCCCGCGGTCAGGCGCGTCCGGGCGGTGCCTTCACCCCCGAGCAGCTGGCCGAGTACGCTGCCGCTCACGCGGCCTGGGATCCGGCCTCTTACGATGTGCCGGCCGAAGAGGGCAAGATTCGTTTTTCCGACCTGAATCTGCCGAGCGAGATTCTTCACGCGGTGGCCGACCTGGGCTTCAGGTACTGCACGCCGATTCAGGCCGAGTCGCTTGGGTATTCGCTTGAGGGCAAGAACGTCGCCGGCCGCGCTCAGACGGGCACGGGCAAGACGGCGGCCTTCCTGATTGCCATCCTGACGCGTTATCTCCGTACGCCGGAGAAGCGTCTGCGTCCGGGCGCGCCGCGCGCGCTGGTGCTGGCGCCGACGCGCGAACTGGTGATTCAGATCTGCAAGGATGCCGAGGCGCTGGGTCGCTACTGCGGCGACGTGCGCTCGTTGGCCGTTTACGGTGGCATGGACTATGAGCGTCAGCGTGAGGAACTGGAGGACGCTCCGGTGGACATCCTCGTGGCGACGCCGGGCCGTCTGCTGGATTTCGTCCGCGGTCACGTGGTGGACCTGCATCAGGTCGACACGCTGGTCATCGACGAAGCCGACCGCATGCTGGATATGGGCTTCATCCCTGACGTGCGTGCGATCGTGAACCGCATGCCGGACCGCGACCACCGTTGCACGATGCTTTATTCCGCGACGCTGAATGAGACGGTGATGCGTCTGGCGTCGATGTGGATGCGCGATCCGGTGCGCGTGGAAATCGCCTCGGAGAGCTTGGCGACCGACACGGTCCGGCAGGTCGTCTACATCGCCCGCGCGGACGAGAAGTTCCGTCTGCTCTACAATCACTTGGCCCGTTACGCCGACGCGCGCACGATTGTTTTCTGCAACCGCAAGTCGACGACGGAGCGTGTCTGCGACGGTCTCCGCCGTCGCGGCATTCACTGCGAGATGCTCTCGGGTGACGTGGCGCAGGCCAAGCGCATGAAGGTGCTGGACGCGTTTCGTGCCGGCACGGTGCGGACGGTTGTGGCGACGGATGTCGCCGGTCGCGGCATCCATGTCGATGACGTGGCCTTCGTGGTCAATTTCGACTTCCCCTACGAACCCGAGGATTACGTGCACCGCATTGGTCGCACAGGTCGTGCGGGGCATACCGGCACGGCGATCTCCTTTGCCGATGAGGATGAGAGCTTCATCATCCCCGACATTGAGAAGTACATCAACGAGACGCTGAAGTGTACGATGCCTGAGGAGTGGATGTACGCCGAACTGCCCGCGCCCGAACCGCGCCGTTCTTCCGGACGCGGCGAACGGGGTGACCGCGGCCGCCGCCGTGACCGCGGCCGCCGCCGTGACCGCCGCCCAGAGCCGTCTGCCGAGCCTTCTGCCGCGGCGCCTGCCGGGCCGGCCCCTGAGCAGCCCGCCGGAGCCGCCGCCGAGACTCCCGAGGCTTCCGAGACTATGTCTGAGGCCGCTGAGGCTCCTGCCGAGGCGACTGCGACTGAAACGCCTGCGCCCGAGCCCGTCGTCGCATCTGTCCCCGTTGCCGAGATGCCTGCAGCGGAGGCTGCCCCGGTCTCTGAGGCCTCTGAGCCTGTGGCCGAGAGGTCTGCGTCCGAAGCTCCCGTGGCCGAACCGGCTGCGTCGGAGCCAGAAACTGTCAACGAGCGAAGCGAGTCGCCCGGCGCCCAGCGTGCGCCCGCCGTGCCCGCGGCGGCCTCCCGTCGTCAGCGTCCGCCGCGCGGCAGCCGCCCCAACGGCGGCCGCCGTCAGGGTGGGGACCGTCCCCGTCAGGGGCAGCGCCAAGGCAAGCCACCGCGCAACGACCGTCCGACCGCGGCGCGGTTTGAACAGCGTACGCAGGCTCAGGGACCGCGAGACGGTTCTGAGAGCCATCACGCTGCGGCCACGCCGCCCCGGCCGATTTACGTGCCGCCGGGCGCCGCCCACCGCTCCATCATCAGCGATGAATGGACGCCGGGCCAGAAGTAAGCCTGACGGTGCACAGCCGATTCCGCGAAACGCGTCGGACCTTTCGGTCCGGCGCGTTTTTGTGTTATAGCTTGGGCTCCCTTGGAGAAAGGGAGCCGACGATGCGTACAATGGCGGCCGAAGAGGCCTCGGAATTCGTAAAGATGGTGAGGAGCGAGTGCTATCGGCCGGAGCTCCTGGTGCGGTGCGCCTTGAGCCGCAGGAGGCTGTCTGCGCGGGTGGGCAGAACGGCGTGCCGCGCGACAAGGGTTTGAGCCCTGCCGACGTTTGGGGTATACTGGGAGCGATTGTCAAACACATTGGAGGCAAAGATGGCTACTGTCGCAATCGGATGTGACCACGCTGGTGTGGCACTCAAGGAAAAGCTGACGGCCGCGCTGAAGGCGCGCGGCGCAAACGTGATGGATGTGGGTTCCTTTGACGCCGCCGCGGCGGACGATTATCCTGATTTCGCGGTGCCGGTCTGCGAGGCCGTGCTGGAGAAGACCGCCGACTGCGGCGTGCTGATCTGCACCACGGGCGTGGGCATGAGCATCGTTTCCAACCGCTTTACCGGTATCCGCGCGGGTATCGTCATGGGTACTGAGACGGCCCGTCTGTCGCGCGAGCACAATGACTCCAACGTGCTGATTCTTGCGGCGCGCTCCATGTCCGACAAAGAGGCCACCGAGGCGCTGATGACTTGGCTGGATACGCCCTTCTCCGGGGCCGAACGTCATGTCCGCCGTCTGAAGGCCTGCGACCGTGCCGGCCGTCTGGCCGAATCCTCTCTGCTCGCGACGACCGATCCGGAAGTTCATGCCGCCATCGTGGCGCAGGTTCGCCAAGAGGACGAGACGATCAATCTTATCGCCTCGGAAAATTACACTTCCGCCGCCGTCCGCGCCGCACAGGGCTCCGTGCTGACCAACAAGTATGCCGAAGGTTATCCGGGCAAGCGCTGGTACAGCGGCTGCGTGCCGGTCGATACGGTTGAGACGCTCGCCATCGAGCGCGCCAAGAAGCTCTTCGGCGCCGAGGCCGCGAACGTTCAGCCGCACTGCGGCAGCGCCGCCAACATGGCTGTTTACAACGCCGTGCTGAAGCCGGGGGATACGATTCTCTCCCTCAGCCTCGACCAAGGCGGTCACCTAAGTCACGGTTCGCCGGTGAACTTTTCCGGTCACCTCTACAACATCGTGCCCTATCCGCTGGATCGCGAGACCGAGTGCCTGAACTACGACACTGTCGAGAAGCTGGCGCTGGAGGTCAAGCCGCAGCTGATTCTGGCCGGCGCGTCGGCCTATCCGCGTACGATCGATTTCGCGAAGTTCCGCGAGATTGCTGACAAGGTCGGGGCCTATCTCATGGTCGACATGGCGCACATCGCCGGTCTGGTGGCAGGCGGCGTCCATCCGTCGCCGGTGCCGTATGCCGATTTCGTCACATCGACGACGCACAAGACGCTGCGCGGGCCGCGGTCCGGTCTCATTCTCTGCAAGGAGAAGTACATCGCGGCCATCAACAAGAGCGTCTTCCCCGGTCTTCAGGGCGGCCCGCTCGAGAACGTCATCGCCGCGAAGGCGGTCTGCTTCAATGAGTGGATGCACCGTGACGGCCGCGCCTACGCCGAGCAGATCGTGAAGAACTGCAAGGCCCTGGCCGAAGTCTTCCGGAAGAACGGGTTTCGCTTGGTCTCCGGCGGCACGGACAACCATCTCTTTCTCGTCGACGTGAAAGCCTCCGGTCTGACCGGCAAGGTCGCGGCCGCGGCCCTCGACGCCGCCGGCATCATCGTCAACAAGAACACCATCCCCTATGACACCGAGAGCCCCTTCGTGACTTCCGGTATCCGGGTCGGCACGGCGGCTGCGACCTCCCGCGGTATGACCGAGACCGAAATGGAGAAGATCGGCGCGTGGATGGTGGCTATCCTGAAGCAGCCTGAGGACGCCGCGCTCCAGCAGCGCGTCCGCGAGGAAGTCCGCGCGCTCGTCGCCCACTTCCCCGTGCCTTAAGGACAGCCGATGAACCGACGCATAGCGATTCTGGTGGCCGTGTCGGCCGTTGTCGGAACCCTGGTCGGGTTCTTCACGGGCAATCTGTCGCGCGAAACGAAGATGCCCGGCGAGGCTCTGAAGACCGAGGATGCCACCGGCCATTGGGAGCGCCATGCCGAATCCTCGGTCGATTTGGATGCCGAGATCGTCACCAACACCCGCATCCGGCTCGTCATGCAGGCCATCCCGACCTACAGCCTGCTGCATGCGGGGCGTTACCCTGAATCCCTTGCAGACCTCATCTCCGACGATCTGCTCGGAGCCGAGGTCGTCCGTGACGGCTGGGGGCGTCCGTTGGTCTACACACTGGACTCGGAGCGCCGCCGCTACACGGTCTCCTCCCTGGGTGCCGACGGGGTACCCTCGGAGGATGACATTCCCCGTCCGCGCTGAGGTGCGTCGTGCGTAGGGTCCTGATCATTCAAGCCGCCGCGGCCGGATATGATTTTCTGACCGCCAACGGCTTCGAGACGCCCGAAGGGTGCGCCCTGCGGCCATTGCGTCCCGTCTTTCCGGCCGTCACCTGCGTCGCGCAGGCCACGCTTCGGACGGCCCTTGACCCGAAGGACCACGGCCTCGGCGCCAACGGTATTTACGATTTCCGTCTGCGTCAGACGCAGTTCTGGAACCAATCCTCCGCTCTTGTGCGCGGTCCGCGCGTTTGGGAGGCAGCCCGCGCACGCGGCGCTCGGGTCGGGATGTACTTCTTCCAGCAGTCGCTCGGCGAATCCGCGGACGAACTTGTCTCGCCAGCCCCGCTTCATACCCATGGCGGCGGCATGATCATGGCGACTTATCAGAAACCCGCCGGGGTGATGGGCTGCGCCAATCCCGTGCCGCTTTGGCGTTACTGGGGCCCTTTGGCCTCGCCCAAGGCCGGCGACGCTATCGCCGAACGCGTTGCGCGCCGCATCGAACGCGACGGCGCCCCTGAGATTCTCTTTGTCTATCTGCCGACGCTCGATTACGACCTGCAACGCTTCGGCCCCGACTCCCCGCGGGCTCTCGCCTCCTTGGCGCGCCTGAGAAAGCAGACCGACCGTCTCGTCTCTGCGGCCCGCGAACGCGATTACGCCGTCGTCTTTCTGGGAGACTACGCCATCGCGCCGGTCACCGGCGGTCCGCTCTACCCCAACCGTCTTCTGCGCACGGCCGGCCTGATGGCCGTCCGCCCCGTGAAGAAGATGACCTATCCCGATTTCCATGGCTCCCAGGCCTTCGCCCTCTGCGACCATCAGGCCGCGGCGGTCTACGCTGCCGACGAAGACAGCGCCCGCCGGGCGCGCGCCATGCTCGGCGCCATGCCCGGCGTCGCGGCCGTCCGCGACGGGGTGGGGGACGAAGCCTTCGTCCTCGAGGCCGAACCCGGGTACTGGTTTGCCTATCCGTGGTGGGAGGACCGTCGCGAAGCCCCCGACTACGCGACCCACGTCGATATCCACAATAAGCCCGGCTTCGACCCCTGCGAACTCTTCTTCGGCCGCACGCCTTTCTCCGTCTCCCTCGACGCGACCCGCGTGCGCGGCACCCACGGACGCAGCGACCTGCCCGTCGCCCTCATCACCGACATTCCTTCCGAAGCCGAGGATTTCCGCTCTTTTGCCGCCGAACTCGGTACGTGGATGGCGGCCGAATGATTTTCGGCTTGCGCTTCGCTCTGCCTTTGGCTATCCTATAGACAACAAGGATTGTACCGATGGCAAGCTTACGCACATTCCTCCTCGCTTCTCTCTCCCTGGGCCTCTGCGTGGGGACGTCTGCCTATGCCGACTATCTGCGTTCCGGCGCGACTTATACCTTTGACGGATTCCTGTCGCCGGTCACGCTCCCGAATGGCAGCTACCCCGAATGGTCCGTCTTCAACGCCTTCTACGATTCCACTGAGGCCAGCGGGATTGAGCAGACGGTCGGCTCGGAGAACGGCAAGCCTGTGCTTGAGTTCGATATGCCCAATGATGACCCGACCGCCTTTCTGGCGCTGGGGATCAGGGCGGGTGACAGTGCGACTGAGCCGTTGCCGATTCTGGAGTTGCCGGGGGGTGCATCGGCGAATCCTCCTGCTCCGACGGCTTACACCCGCACCGTGTCGGCCAAGGTCAAGCTGGTCGGCGGCGGCACGCTGCCGGACATCGAAACCTTTACCGCGATGTATTCCACCGCCGATGAGCGTGAGGGAGAGTACAGCGCGTACGCCCGTACCGCGGCCAAGTTGGGTCTCGTGGTGGCGCAGGCGGCGGATGGCAATAGTTATCTTTATGTGACTCGCGTGCGATTCGTCACGGAGCCGGACACGGACAAAGTCAACCAGTATTGGTATGAATTCTGCCAAACCTCCCATCAGGTCAAAGAAGGTGACGGTCTGGTCGATGTTGAGATTCTGTGCCGCACAATTCTGCTGCCTACCGGTACACCTGTTCGTGCCTATATGGTCATGGTCGACGGGTCCCCTGTGACGGACAAGATCGGCTACACGTGGGGAGAAACGGATCCCACGAACAATAACATCGTCTATACCTTCAATCACAATAGCTTGGGGAAAGGCCCGTGGCTCTTCGCCATTGATGAGGCGGAGGCCCTGATTGCAGCCCAGAATAAAATCACCAGGACCGGCATGGATACGCTGACGCAGATTGGGTTTTCGGCCAATAACGGCGCCGCATTGGCCTCGGCTTCAGTCCAGCATTCCCTCAGCTACCAGTTGCTGGCCAGTATTGACGGACTGCAGAATGCCGGTCCGCTCGCTCAGATGGCTTATCCCGGGGCGGTGGGGTATGATCTCTATGAGCGCTGGGTCTCGACCAAGGGCGGTGACGGTCTGGTGAAGATGAGCGATGAAGACGAAAGGGTCTATGACGAATTTCTGATGGATATGGTCGCCGATCGTAACACGGCCCAGCGCCTAACCGTGACCGGCCTGACGGTCGAGCCCAATGCGACCGGCACCCTGACGATGACGCTGACAGTGCTGGCACCCGAAGGGGCCGTGCTGGATAAGAACAGCCTCCTCTGCGTCCGCCGCGCTGAGACGCTGGACGGCCTCGAGACGGCTCAGCCGGCCCGGTACGCCAGCTCGACGACGGTTGCCGGAGACGGCCGGTCCGCGGTCATCTCCTTCCCCGTCACTGAGGACAACGTGGACAAGCCCTTCCTGAAGGTCACGGCTGAGCCGCGCGGGCAGGACACGAATATCCGTTCGCGCTGAGCGTCCTCCCTAAATGAAATCAGGGACTCCGGAAATCCGGGGTCCCTGATTTGCTTTTGGGAATTTCAATAAACACTCGACGGCGGCCTGAATCGCCGATATACTATGGGCGTTGGGTAAATGCCTACGTTACAGAATGTACTCCAAGGAATGAAATGACGCAGAAGTTCATGAAAATTCTCGCCGCGCTGTTGGCGCTCCTGCTCGTCTGTGGCACGCTCCAGGCCGCCTCCCGGCGCGGCCGCGACAGGTCCCGGAGGGAGGCGGAGCGTTCCGTGCCGCAGGAGCAGCGCATCTTGGACTCCAGCAAGATGACGACGGACCGCTTTAACCGCGAGCGTCGCAAGGTGCCGATATTCAAGGGCGCGTTCAAAGTCGGCCTCGCCATCGTGGACTTTCCGGACACCAGGGAGGCCACGGATCCCCAAGCCATCGTGGAGGCCGTCACAAGGGATGTGGAGGAGTATTTCCGCAGATACACCTTCGGGCAGTGTTGGCCTGAATTCGTCCTGGGCGGCGTCTATCGCGAGAGTGAGCCGTTGGGTACCTACGTGCTGAGAGATTCGTACTGGAACCCTATCGGCGCGACGGAGCAGCCGTACGAGGCTGTCGCCGATCTGCGGAAACGGGCCTACCGGGCCATGAATTCCGCGTTTGCCAAATGCCCCGTCAAGGCCTTGGTTATCGTTACGGAGCGTGCGGATAAAGAGCGGCTGGAGCGTATCCGCTCCTACAGTGACGCCTTCAAAGTCTATGAACGCAAGGCTTCGGCGGCTAGTGATGCCGTCGTCTACGAGGGGTATACGGAGGCCCAGAGCATCGATCCACTCCAAGACCGCTACAACCCGCGCGCCATGATCCGCTGGGGCGATCCGCTTTGGCCGAATTCTTCCGTTCTGCTGTGGTCAGGCGACAGTTCGACGACCATTCACGAACTGGGGCATGTGCTGGGGGCGCCCGATTTCTATCACGCGCCGCCGCCGAAGGACGGCGTGCCCGGGTGGCCGGTCTGCACGGGCGGTCCGACGGGGCCGCTCTACTGCCGCTATCTCTACTGCGGTCTTGCCGACGAGACGGCCTATCCGACGATTCGGGCGGATACCGAAATCACGTTGGCTTCGCGCTGGTCGGAAACGCCCGACAGGACGTTGGGCGTCTTCATCCCGACGGCTCATCCGCATTATCTGCTCTGTCTGGAGTATGAGCCGAGAGGCGCGAACGTCGAGGGCGGCGACGCCTCCGAGGGGAGCATCGGCCGCTATGACGCTCCGGGTGAGGCCCCGGGCGGCGTGCTGGTCTATTATCACAACGTGACGATGCAGTCGCCCTATCTCGGTCATCCGGACCTGGCCTATACCTATCGGTACGGGGACCCGCTGATGCACGGCGAGAGGGGCAACTTTCGTCTCTTCCGGGAGGGCGAGGCTTTCGACGAGGAGTCCGATCCCGCCAACATCCTGCCCAACGGACTTCCGACCGGGGTGACGCTCACCTTCGGACCTCAGACGCAGGAGGGGGCACGGGTGAAAATCTCGGTGCCCAAGCGGCGGCTCAGCGGTCCCGCGTACCGTCAGTCTTTGCTGCCGGTGGTGTCGCTGGACAGTGTCGACGGGCTCCTGCCGACCTCCCTGGAGGCCGCGATGACGGTGCGCTTCCGCGGGGAACCGTTGCTGGAGGAGTACGGGTTTGTCGTGGGTCCCCGTCCGAAGCCGACGCTCGGCGCGCGCGGCACCGTATCCTGGCCGCTCTACCACCGCGACCGCTACACGGCGCGTCTGCTGGGCTTTCCGCCCGGGGCGAAGGTCTATGTGCGGGCTTACGGCAGGAGCGCGCTGGGCGTGGGCTATTCGAAGGAGGAGCTCTGTGTGACGCTGCCGCGCCAGGCTGAATCCGTTGCCCCCCTCCTGGCCTCGATGAAGAACACCCTGACGGAGTCCAACCGTGCGGCCTCCCCGTCCGGCGGACGCACCTATCGTGAGGGCTACCGTGTCGGCGATTCCGCCGTGCTGACAATGTTGCGGCTGATGTCCTATTTGCGCGCGATGCCGGACGGGACGCCGACCAAGAAACTGGATTTCGAGCCGGCCCGTTCCATCGTCACGCCGAAGCATCGTTCCGCCATTGCGCCGCACCGGATGACGGATTTCTATGCTGCGCGGCGGCATCTCGCGAACTTGGTCAAGAAGGTCGGTCTGACGGACAACGTCTTTGCGGAGGACTTTGACAGTAAGTTTGCGAAGGCCTTTGGCCTGAATCCCGTCAAGGTGGGGCGTACGCCGGCGGATATCGTCACGGTCGAGGAAGGCTCCGCCGGGGAACAGGCGGAGCGCGTTCGAAAGTCGCTGGTGGCGGGGTATCCGGTGCTGTTGGTCCGTCAGTGTCGGCCGATTTCAATGTTTCATCCCGCGCTGAATAGCTCCCTCATCGATGGTATCCGTCTGAATGAGGCGGGTAAGACGGAGGTGCACGTGGATTTCTGCGAGGGCTATGACATCGCCACGACGTTGCACGAGCGCCGTCCGTCGGGATGGTGGCCGATCGAGTACGTCGCGTCTGGTTGCGACGCAGTACGGATGATTTTTTTTGACCGGAAGTTTGGCTCCGCGAGACGACGCTGAAAGGCCCTTCGGCTCAGGCGATGTGCCGGCGTCGGAGGAAGAGGATGGCGGCAGCGAGGAGGGTAACGGGCACCCAGAGGGCGTGCCCCTCCCAGAGGCGCGCGCACCAGACGCCGAGTACGGCTCCGGCAATGAAGCAGAGGATGACGCCGGCTGTGTGGCCGCTGCGGCGGAGGGCGGACGGGTCATGCCGGACGGACCAGGCCAGAAGGGATTCGGCGGCGGTGCGGAGGTTGCCGGTGCACATGGTGGTGGAGAGGGCGTTGCCGCGGACCTTGCGGAAGCCCTGCACCTGCAGGGCGCAGACAAAGGAGACGGCCGTATTGACCCAGCCGTCGGCTTCCCCGGCGCAGGGAAAGGCGCAGGCGGCCAGCACCAGGATTTCGGCGCCGAGGAGAAGCTGGCGCCAGTGGATGCGCTGCCAGTGCGCGCCGCGGGCCTTGAGGCGTTCGGACATGAGGATGCCGACGACAAAGGCCAGAATGGGCAGCAGGTAGCGGCAGGCTCCGGAGAGGTGCCCCTCAGCCAGGGAGATGCCGAGGAGCACGATGTTGCCGGTCTGGGCGTTGGCGAAGACCTTGCCGTGGCAGAGAAAGGTGAAAGCGTCGAGAAATCCGCCGACCGTGGCGAGCAGCGCGGCCACGCGGAAGGTGTCGGACATTTGGATGGGGACCTGTTCGGACATGTCAGCAGTCTTCCTGCAGGGTAGCCTCGGCGGCAGCAATGATGGCGTCGGCATCGGCGTCGGTGTGGGCGTCGGAGAGGAAGCAGAGTTCGAACTGCGAGGGCTCCAGGTAGACCCCGCGCCGCAGCATACCGTGGAAGAAGCGGGCGTAGAGGGCCGTGTCGCAGGCTCTGGCACCGGCGAGGTCCGTCGGCAGACGGTCGGAGGCGAAGGGCGTGAAGACCGTGGCGTGGCGGCGCACGCGCAGCGGCACGCCGGCCTTGACGGCCGCCGCGTCGATGCCGTCGGCCACGCGTTTGGCGCGGGCGGCGAGACGCTTGTAGGGCGGATCGCTTTCGAGCCGCTTCAGGACTTCCAGGGCCGCAGCGACGGCGACGGGATTGCCCGAGAGCGTGCCGGCCTGATAGACGCGGCCGACGGGCGCCAGACGGTCCATGATGTCGGCGCGACCGGCGACGGCGGCCAGCGGAAATCCGCCGCCGATGACCTTGCCCATCGTGACGAGGTCGGGTTCAATGCCCGCGCCATGGCTGTAGAGGCCGAGACGGAATCGGTAGGCGTTGATGACCTCATCGCAGATCAGCAGGGCGCCGGCGGCGCGGGTCAGGGCCGCGGCGCGCTCGAGATAGCCGGGCAGGGGCGGGACGCAGCCCATGTTGCCGGCGACGGGTTCGACGACGAAGGCGGCGACACGGCCGCGGTGTGCGTCAAGGACGCGGGCAAGGGCGTCGGCGTCGTTGTAGGGGATGGTGAGGGTGTGGCGGAGAATGCCGGCCGGGAGGCCGTCGCCGGCGGTTTCGGCGCCGTCCCCGGCCGTCATGGCGCCGCTGCCGGCTTTGGTCAGGAGGCCGTCGCTGTGGCCGTGATAGCAGCCCTCGCACTTGACGATGAGATCTCGGCCCGTGGCGCCGCGCGCCAGACGGACAGCCGTCATGACGGCCTCCGTGCCCGAGCAGACGACGCGCACGCGGTCCATGCCGGGCAGGCGGGCGATGAGGCGTTCGGCGAATTCCACCTCGCCCGGCGTGGCGATGCCGAAGGTCGTTCCGGCCGCTGCGGCGCGGGCGACGGCCTCGGTGACGCCGGGATCGGCATGGCCGAGAATGACCGCACCCCACGAGCAGCAGCAGTCGATGACTTCCCGGCCGTCGGCCAGGGTCAGGCGGGAGCCCTTCCCGGACGAGACGAAGACCGGGGTGCCGCCGACGGCATTGAAGGCGCGCACAGGGGAGTTGACGCCGCCGGGAATGACGCGGCAGGCGCGGGTGAAGAGCGTTTCGTGATCCATGGGAACTCCGCGGGATGGGGACTGTCAGACGCCGGTCGAGCCGAATCCGCCCATGCCGCGGGCGGTGACGTCGTCCACGGGGCCCTCCTCCACGGTGACGCGGAGGACGGGCGCGATGACCATCTGGGCGATGCGCATGCCGCGCTCGATGACGATGGGTTCGTGCCCGAGATTGATCAGGATAATCTTCAGTTCGCCGCGGTAACCTTCATCGACGGTGCCGGGGGAATTGAGCACGGCGAGGCCCAGACGGAGGGCAAGGCCGCTGCGGGGCCGGACCTGCCCTTCGGTGCCGGGCGGCAGACGGAGCCGGAGCCCCGTCGGTACGGCCGCGCGCGCACCGGGCTCCAGCGTGAGGGCGGCGTCTGAGCAGAGGTCGAGTCCGGCATCGCCGGGATGGGCGTAGGACGGCAGGACGGCCGTCGGGGTCAGGCGTTCGAATCGGACGTTCATGGCGGGGAAGGCTGATTGCAAGCAAAACCGTGAAGTTTTTTAGGCAATAGCTGAAAAAGCTTCATTGGCGGAGAGTCCTTTCAG
>CALXSH010000053.1 GCA_944391065.1 uncultured Kiritimatiellota bacterium
AGGACGGAGTCTGTTGGATAAGCGATATTCTTGGGCTGTACGGTAGTGTCTGAACTCACAGACTCGAACGCCTCCGGCTTGATAAAACCGCCTCTTCAAGAGAATTTGTGGGTAAGCGGAGGTTCTGGCAGGTCGCCGGGCCCATGGTAGAGTCTTGACGCCGCGCACTTAAAGGTCATGAATCAGAAGCACTTTTAATCAATCGTGTGGTGCGCCAGTGTTGCCGCTTCTGCTGTAAATCGACTGTTTCGCTTGTGCGACTCAATGAAAACATACAGGATGTGGCTTTACGAGTCCAACTCGGCAAATCTTTACGTGAAGTCTTCCAATAGGAAATGGTCGCTCAGTATGCCTGTGGTATGCATGTTGACTTCTGTGTTTGTTTTTAAAGACAGAATAACATGCATCGAGGCATCCCGGGTGGGATGCCTCGATGCATTTGTGTGGGGTTGTCGTAGGAGTGCGGGGAGTTTTAGAGGGGGCGCACAGCCCCCTCTAAGCATAGGTTACCCACAAATTCTTTCGAAGACCCTCATTTTCGGATCGCACTCCGGGAGATCCTGAGCGATGCCTCGGTACCACCGCATTATTTTGCCCTTTCCGTTTCGGGCTCAAAGGGCGGCAGCTGGGCAATGAGGCTGCGGGTACGCAGGGACAGGGTCACCAAGCGGGCGATAAGGTCGGCGAGGGCGCGGGCGGCACCGTGCTCAATGCCGGGGAGGATCTCGGGGTCAGCGGTATTGGGGTCATTGACGATACCGCTGGCTTTGTCGGTCTTCACCTGATATCGGTCCAGGACCCATTCGATGGGGGAGCGGCCATTGACCACGTAATCGTGCGCTTCAGGGGGGATGCCCTCAAGGGTGAGGGTATCGTTGATGCGGACCTTCGTCCTGTCCTTCCCGGGGAACGCCATCTTCTCGACACGCGGATTGAGGGCCGACCCGACCTCCGTCAGCGGATAGGGCTCGCACGCCTCATAGTGCAGATGGAGGTCGGCCAGGGCGCGCCCGATCTCGGCGGTCCTGCGGAAGGCCTCGGCCGTCGGGGCCAGCGGAATCCGCGGCAGCGACTTCTTCAGGTCGGCCGCAAAGGTTTCGCGGTAGACCGGCTGATGAAGGAACCCGTAGACGTAATAGAAAATATCCTCTTTGGAGAAAGGCATGCGATAGGCGGCATAAACCTGACTCACAATCCAGTCGCTCACCCCGTCATGACGCTCCAGCGTTCGGCCGCCGAAGAGGTCAACGTCCTTCTCCTCATACCAATAGAGAGGGAAGCACTGGGTGTCACCGATAAAGTGAAGATCTGGTGTCGTCTCTGTTATATACACGGTACCATTACTGGTGCAAATCACCCGATTCTCGCCATGCTCTCCCGTCGGGAACAACCGAGGAATCTTATAAACGACTTCATTCCAGAAGCGAGAGTATGCCTGCCACTGATACTGAAACGGCCGATACGAAGCTACACGGTACTGAATGCTATCTGTCGAAGCCTTGACGCCTTTGTCATGTGCCGCTGTTACGGCACGACTCCAGCTGATGGTCTTATCCGTCCTGTCAATCGGCAGACCGAGACGCTCATTGTAGTAATAGACAGAGCGCTCCATCGTCGTACGAAGCGACAGCAACGACGCGTTATAGCACCACGGATCACGCGCCGTCACAAGGCCAAGGGTAAACGCTGTAAAGACACTCTTGGCCCCAGCATCAAATTTCTTCCCTGGCTCAAGCGGAATGTATGTCCCAAAAGCATCATTTCGTTGATTGATCCAGTCACCATGCTCGTTTGGCGTGATGATCTCAGAGGTGGTCAGCCATTCCTCCGAAAAGAAGGAGCGGTACATCATAAGGTCATGAAGTTTCTCTTCGCGGGACTTGTAGTCGCCGATGTCCTTATAATGGATTACCGCCTGACCGCAATGGCGCTCCTTCGGGAAGCGGACGAGGAGGAGGATGGAGATGGGCGTACGGCTTCCTTCTCCAAAGATGCCCTCTCCTTCCCGTCTGCGTATCTCTCCGGACGTATTGCAGTTTCCGCGCAGATTGAAGCAATAGATTTCGTCGAACTCTTCCTGAATACACTTGCGGAAGCCGTCGCCTGCATTGGAATCAAGCCAACCACCATTGGAGATGTAACAGATAACACCCCCATGCTCAGGGTCGAGACGGTCAGAGGACCAGCGGAACCCTCTCATATAGGAATCATAAAGAGCCGTCTTGCGCACAGCCTGGCTCTTGGCCACATAGGTCTCTTCAATCCGCTTGTCGAGACCAGCGTAGACCTCATTGGGAGCATCGTCATTGGCGGCCTTCTGCCCCATCGAGTACGGGGGATTGCCGACGATGACGGAGATGGGGGCCCTGTTCTGGGCGAGGAGGCGTTCGGAATTGGGGAAGAAATCGCCGTCGTCAAGCGTATCTTCCGGCCGGACTTCGCGCATGCGGAAGGTGTCGCCGAAGACAATGCCCGGGAAGGCGGTGTAAAGCTCCCTGCGGCCCTGACGGTCATGGAAGATGTTTTCGATATTGACGGCGGCGATGTAGTAGGAGAGGAGGACGATTTCGTTGGCGTGGAGCTCCTGCGTATATTTGCGGTAGAGGTCGTCGCGGCGGATGAGGCCGATGTCGCGCTGGAGCAGGCGGGCGACAAAGGTGCCGGTGCCGGTAAAGGGATCGAGGATATGGACATCTTTGTCGGAGAGGCATCTGCCGAAATGCCGCCGCAGGGCCCCGTCGGCGGAGCGCAGAATGAAGTCGACCGCTTCGATGGGGGTGAAGACGATGCCGAGCTTCTGGGCGACGGTGGGGAAGGCTTTGGCGAAGAAGGTATCGTACAGCGTGCGGATGATTTCGAGGCGGCCGTCGGGCGAGGTGATGCCCTGGACGCGGCGGCGGACGGCATCGTAGAACTTGTCGAGTTTGCCGCGGTCCTCCTCGGATTCGAGGTCCTCAAAGAGGCGGGAGGCATGGTCGAGCGCCTGCGAGAGCGGATTGTGCGCGGTGAAGTCGCTGTTGCCGAAAAGGGCGTTGAAAACCGGTTCGGTAATACGCTGCTGGGCCAGCAGGATATAGGCATCCTCCTCGGTAATCGTGGCGTAGACGGCAGTCTGGAGAAAGGCGTAATACCGGGCAAAGGCATCGCGGGCGGCGGGAAGCTCGGCGACGCGCCGCCTAAGTTCGGCGACATGGCGCTGGGCGATGTCGGCAACATCGGAGGCCCAGCGCTCAAAGTAGGCGCGCTCGCCGCAGTTTTCGACAAGGCGGGCATAGAGCAGCTGGCGGAACTCCTCCATGCGCTCGGGCGGGAAGAGCGTCGCGGTGAAGGTCGTCTGCCCGGTGCCGCCGTCAAAGAGGCCGGAGCCGTCGTCAACGACGATGTGCCCGCCGGCGGAGATGAGCTGTCCGCCGGCGGCGGCACGGCTGCCCTCTGCCGCCGGATCCGCCTCCGCGTCGGCATTGGGGGCACTGCGGTTTCGGACATCGCGGAACTTCAGCTGATTGATCTCGGCCTCAAACCGGTCGTCATGCGCGCGGAGGGCGTTGAGCACGGACCAGACGACGCCAAACGTATTACGGTCGGAAAGCACCTTTTCGGGGTCGGTACCCTGAGGGATGACGACGGGGATAATGATATAACCGTAGCGCTTGCCTTTGGCGCGGCGCATGACGCGGCCGACGCTCTGAACGACCTCAATTTCGTTGTTCCGGCGGGAAAGAAAGACGGCGGCATCAAGAGAAGGGACGTCGACGCCTTCGGAGAGGCAGCGGACGTTGGTCAGAAGGCGGCAGGTGCCGGGGCCAGGATCGGCCTTAAGCCAGGATAGTTTCGTTTCGCGCTCGGCCGCCCCCATGGATCCGTCCACATGGCGGGCTTCAACGGCAAGGGGCTGGTGTCCGGCAAGGGCGGCGTCGGTGCGGAAGGTCTCAAAGACCTTGGCAATGGCCTTGGAGGCGGCAATGGTGCGGCAGAACGCCACGGCGCGCCGGGCAGGTTCGCGGTCGCGGTCGTCGAGGTTGACGGAATCGGTGAGGCGCTTGGCGAGGGCATTGATGGCCCCCTGAACCTTGATGGCGGTGGCGCGGCCGTCGTCATCCTTGCTCATCAGGGCGCGCTGCTCCTCGGCGGTCAGTCGGTCAAAGGCGTCAAAGCCTTCAAAACCGATCTCCGGAAGGGTAAGGACAAAAACCTTGTAATCGGAGAGACAGCCTTTCTCGACGGCAGTGGCGAAGTTGATGCTGTAGACTTCCTCACCGTAAAGGAGAGGATCATCCATGGAGCAGAGCATGATGGACTTCTCGCGGGCTTTGACTTTGGCAGCCTGCTGGTAGATGCGGGGCGTAGCGGTCATGTAAAGCCGACGGCGGGCCAGGATATTGGCGTCGTCATGAACCCGCGTGAAGGCCGAGGCATCGTCCCCCTGCTCCAGCGCGGCGAGCTGGCCCGTGGTGCGGTGCGCCTCGTCGCAAAAGACAAAGTCGAAAGGATGTGCCTCACGGCCGATCAGCTTCTGGGCCTCCTCGACGACCCGGATGGACTGATAGGTGGAAAAGACGACGGTCGGCACATCGGGACAGCGCTCCAGACCGTACCGGATACGGCGGGCGACCTCTGCGGCGTCGGTACAGGGCGGCAGGGCCAGATCGACGGTGCTCTCCACGGCACCGTCGTCCTGTTTGGACCGTTTGGCGGCCTTGCTGTCGGAGCAGACACAGACGGCATTGATTGGCCTGACGGCATCCTCGCTCCAGGCGACAAGGGTCTGATTGAGCAATGCAATGGAGGGCACGAGAAAGAGCGCCAGCCCCCGACCGCCGCACTCCTGCTCAAGAATGCGCAGGGACGTGAGGGTCTTGCCGGTGCCGCAGGCCATAATCAGACGCCCGCGGGTGTGGGCCAGCGTGCCGTCGGGCTGCGGAGCGTAGTGCTGCGCGACGGCCTTTAATGCCTCCAGCTGATAATCCCGCAGTATCTTGGGCTCCACCGGGGCGGCCGGCGTCAGTCCGGAAAGTTCGCCCCAGTCGGCGGCCTCCATGCTCTCCAGATTGGCCAGGGAAATCCGGACACAGGGAGGCGTCTGCCCCTCAAGCAGCGCTTCCGCCTGCCGGTTCCACAGGTTCGTGGAGGCAAAAATCAGACGATGCGAGAAGGCGACCTCACCCCGATTACCCCAGCTGAACTTCTTGGATGAGAGCGCCAGAAACGAGTCCATGTCGGGTTTGCTGACATAGTGATCCGGCGCGTAACATTTGCACTGAACGGCCCAGAAATCACCGCCCTTGGTCTGCACGACCAAATCGATGCCCGCATCGGTACCCGTAGCCGTCAGCTGCCCGCGGGCCGGAAAGTCGCTCCACCGCCAGACTTCGGAGACGGTACCGGCATAAACGGGATGACGGCGCAGCAGATTGGCGATCAGCCGTTCAAAAGATGCCCCCATGACGCTCCGATTGCCCTGCGCGGCATCCCGAAAACGTTCCAAAACCTCAGTCAGCGTCATATCCGTCCATACCTCTCTGCACAGCCGTGCCCTATCATGCCGTCCCGGCGATTTCCCGTAGTTTATCAAAATCGTGCTATCCGCACGCTCTGAAAGAGAACTGCGGGAAGAACTCCAGGCACTTGCGGTTTGCGGGGGCTCCGGCGGACGGGGCGCGGAAATTCCGGTGCAGTCCGCGAGGTCTGCCGGGAGGGGTGGCCGTGCCGGGCGGAAACATGAGTAATGTCGGGGGTGAACATTAGTCATGTCGGGGGCAAACATTAGTCATGTCGGAGGCAAACATTAGTCATGTCGGAGGGAAACATGAGTAATGTCCGGGGAGGCATTGCCCCTGTCTCGGGCGGGACGGGCGGGGCTTCGGCGAAGGGGTGAGGAGGGATACATGAAGGAGGCGGGCATTTTTCATGAAAGAGGGGCGCTCTTTCATGCAAAGTCCGGGCCCGGGGACTAGACCGGAGTGAATGCCAACGGGACTCTGGGTCCGTTGGCATATCTTGACCGATTTGTTAGTACAGACGCTGACGCCATGACAGCGGTTAGGCCCGAACTGTCCTCGTCACTTGCCGAGCGTTCGGATTTTAAGCGTTGAATCGGCATACGTCTCTCTGCTACAATGTGACATATCACAAAAGCAAAATTAGGAAAAGCGTCGTTATGATGGGTTTGATGGCTAAGTTGCTGCGCGCATTTGCTCCTGTTCACGCTGTGCGCAGCCAGGATTACGCTCTGTACGAGAACAGAGAGCTTCCTAAACCGTTAAAGACGTTTTCCGCGCCGTCCGCACTGCTCGCGGATGGGGATGTGACGTTGTCAAACGGCGTCGAGATGCGAGAAGAAGACATAACCGCGCTTAAACATGAAATTCTGCAACACGACTTCGGCAAATCCTATGGACTTTGAGCGCGTCCTCCATCTGTTCAACAGAGCGGAGAGCGCCATCAAGCGGAACGAACGCATAACCCTTTCGACGCCGACCCCCGCCATCAATCAGTTGCGTTACGCCGGGCGGCATCTTTTGAACGCATTGCGGGATTCGGATGAAGGCCAATTGCGCAAAGCGGAAAACCACTGCGTGAGGGCGTGGTTTGACGCATTCGACGGGATCCTTCTCTGTCAGCTGAAGATGATTAAGGATTTCGACGACACCCATTTTCCGACAGACGCCGTCCTCCGCTGTTTTCCTGAATACAAAGACAGCATCGGTGCAATAAGAAGTGCCCAGCGCCTCTATCAGAAAGGCAAGATGATTCAGAAGATGACACCGCGCGATGTCATTGCGTACATGAATGCTGCCCGTCGCCTGGCACCGATTGCCGAAAAACTTCCGCTTGTCACAAAGACGCTGTGGAAGTACAAAGAAGAGCAGGAGGCGCAAAAGCTTGAATGGCAGGAAGACGCACGGAGGCGAAAAGAAGCCATTGCATTTGTTGCGACCTTGGCCGGTGCAGGTGTCGGATGGTTTGGTGCCTGCCTTACGATTGAAAGGTTTTGGGGGCGCGTTATTTTCACGGTTGCCGTTGTGCTTCTCTGCGGGCTGACACTGTGCCTATTTAAGCAAATAGGAATCCGGCGGCGCGTTTAGCGCCGCTTTTTCCGCCTCACACCCCCTCCCGCAGACGTATCGGAGGTGGGGCGTGCGGCCGCGCGGACGGATTGGGTCAGGGGGTGTCGGGGCGCGGCGCCCAGGTGAGGAGGCGGGCGGCCCGAGGGGAGTGGACCGCCGTGGGGAGGTGGGCGGTTCAGGTGACGGCCGACGGTCTTCCGCAATTGCCTTTTGGCCGCGGAAAGATGATAATGGTGGGGACGGAAGGAGGATATAAATGAGAGCAGGCGTGGCAGCGATGGCGGTGATAGGCAGCCTGGCAGCGGGCTGCGGGGATGGGATACCCTCTGCCGAGGAGCTGAGGATGGGGGTGCCGGAGGGGACGGAGACGGTCATTGCGGGGTATGGGTTTGACAGGGAGAGCGGGGATTTCAGGAACGCGGTGGCGGATTTTGCGGCGCTGGCGGCCGGGGAGGAGGCGGTTGCGTGGATGCGGGGAGAGGGATTTACGGGGGAATTTACGGAGGAGATGAGGCGACGGCTTGAGGCGTGGCACGCGGAGCCGGAGCGCTTTCGCGTGGGAGCGCCGGCGGTGGTCTTCTGTGACGCGGGGCCGATGCTCTTCAATTTCTCGGACGCCGGGGATACGCTTTTCTTTGCCGATCCGGAGCTCCGGCCGGCGGCGCTGTCGGACGATGTCCGCACGGCGGCAAAGGTGGGGGACGTCGGGGTGCGGCTGACGGTGGGTGAGGACTTTCGGCCGCTGGCAAAGAATTCGCCGCTGATGGACGCTCTGGCGCCCGTACCCGGGTCGGAGCAGTCGATTGTGCTTTGCACGCTGGCGGGGGGAGGTCTCATCGGGATGCTCCCCTACTACACCGCGCGGCTGACGCCGCAGGATCTGGAGGCGGTCGCGCCGAGGTTGACCGAGGCCGAGACGCTCAAAGCGGCGGTGAGCGCTTCGGGGCGGACGCTGACGATTGCGGTGACCTTTGGGTTTGCCGATGCGGCACCCGCGAAACAGGCGGGGGATGCCTTGGCAGCCTATCGGGACCGGTCGGCGTCACACCTGCGGGCATTCGCCTACGGACGCACGGCGGCGCTGATTTCGAGTCTGCGGGTGACCGCCGAGGGGACGGCCCTGACGCTGTCGCTGACCGTGGATGAAGATACCGCCGAGGGTGTGCGGGCTGAACTGAATTCTCCCCTGCGTCGGCGCTGACGGGGTTTATTTGCCGACGCAGAAGCGGGAGAAGATGCCATCGAGCAGGTCGTCGGCGTAGGTGCGTCCCAGGAGCTTACCCAGGGCTTCGGCGGCTTCGCGCAGGTGGCCCGCGGCGGGCACGTAGCCGATGTCGCCGCGGGCGAAGGCCGTGTCGGCGGCGCGCAGGGCACCAACGGCTTCGGAGAGGCCGGCGTACTGGCGGGCATTGGCCAGCATGACGCCGTCGGAGGCGCCCTCGGTCAGCTTCAGGGCTGTGCGCAGCAGATTGCAGATCTTCTCACGGGCTCCCTTCGGGTCGGCATGGACGCTGATGGCATCGGGGTTGTGGGTCAGGTCGCCTTTGGTCAGCACGCGGACGGCGCCTTCGGGAAGGCGGTCCGGGAGGGGGTCGCCGTCGGGCACGAGGCAGAGGGTGACGTCGGCGCGGCCGGCCAGGTCACGGGCCCGGGCGACACCGTCGCGCTCGATGGCGTCGGCGGTGTCGCGGAGGCCGGCGGTGTCGGTCAGGCGGACGGGAACGCCGTCGAGAAGGAAGGTTTCCTCCAGGAAGTCCCGGGTCGTACCGGCCTGTTCGTTGACGATGGCGCGGTCGGTGCCGAGGAGGAGGTTGAAGAGGGTGGATTTGCCGGCATTGGGCGGGCCGGCCAGAACGACGCGTGCGCCTTCGCGCAGGAGGCGGCCTTCGTGCCAGGTGGCCAGCAGGCGGTCGGCGCGTTCGGCCATGGCGGCCAACGCGGCATGGGTGTCGTCATGGAAGGACGGGGGAAGCTCGCCCTCGTCAAAGTCCAGGAGATGTTCGGTCTGCGCGGCGAGTTTCAGCACATCGGCATAGAGGGCGCCGAGACGGCGGCCGAGGTCGCCGCGGAGGGCGGCGCGGGCCGACCGGGCCGCGCGGGGCGAACGGGCCGCGATGAGGTCGGCCACGGCCTCGGCCTGGGTCAGGTCGAGACGGCCGTTGAGAAAGGCGCGCTTGGTGAATTCACCCGGTTCGGCGGGGCGTGCGCCGAGTGCCCAGAGACGCTCGAGGACGCGGCAGGGGACGACGGCGCCGCCGTGGACGTGGAGCTCGACGACGTCCTCGCCGGTGTAGCTGCGCGGGGCGCGGAAGAAAAGCATCAGCGCGTCGTCAAGGGTCTCGCCGGCGCCGTCCTTCAGCTCGGCATGGACGAAGGTACCGGCGTCACGCTCGGAGGGTTTGCGCCTGAGCGCCGTCAGGGCGTCGGCGATGGCGTAGGTATCGGGTCCGCTGATTCGGATGACGGCCACGCCGCCAAGGCCGGGGGGCGTCGCCAGGGCGGCAATCGTTTCACGGTGCATGGAAGAACTCCCGTGCGTAGAGGTCGCAGGCATATTCCCGCAGGGCCGCCTCGGCGGTCTGGGTGCGGGCGACGAAGTCGGGTTCCGTCCCCAGGGCACGCAGGGCCTCGGCGGTAGGACCGCCGAAGGCGATGACGGGGACGCGGGGACGTTCAGGCAAGGCGGCCCAGACACGGGCCGCGGAGGCGGAGGCCAGGAAGACCAGGTCATGCGGGGGCACAACGACGTCGGGCACGGCCTCGGTGCGGTAGATGGGCAGATCCTTCACCTTCGCCCCGCGGGCGCGCAGGGCCTCGGCCAGGGACGGTCCGGCCTCTTCGCCGCGGATACGGAGGATCTTCTGACCGGAGAGGTCCTCGGGCAAGGCCTTGAGAAGGCCCGCGGCCGAGAAGTCGGATTCGGGCAGGACGGTGTCGATGCGGAAGGGCTCGAAGATCCCGGCGGTGCCGGGACCGGTGACGGCGAGGCGCTTGGGCAGGTACTGCACGGGGCTCGTCATCTGGGCCAACAGGTGGCGCGCGGCGGAGGGGGAGGTCACGACCAGGAGGCTGTAAGCCTTGCTCGGGCGGATTTTTACGGAGGCCGTAGGCACGGTGCGGACAAGGGGACGGACGACCGGGAGGCCGCCGAAGTCGAGGACGGCGGTCCGAAGGCGTTCGGCCGGCTCCGGCGTGCCGGTGATCCAGACGCGGCAGCCGCGAAGGGGGCCCAGGGTCAGATCAAACCCGCGCAGGGCGGCGGGGCCGACGACAAGCAGGGTGGGATCGGCGGGGACCTCGGATGTCAGCGCGCCGACGGTGGCGCGGCGGACGGTACAGGCGGGCGAACCCGCCGAGGCGACGAGGGCGCAGGGCGTATCGGGCGCGAAGCGTTCGCGCAGGCGGTCGGCCACGCCCAAGGCCATGAAGCAGACGGCATTGGATTCGTCGCCGGTGGCGCGGGGCGAGAGGACGGAGAAGCCGGCGCTGCGGCCGCGGAGGGTCAGGAGGAGGCCGGTCGGCGTGGTGGCCGCGGTCAGGGCCGAGACGCCGGGCCAGACGCGGAAGGGTATCCCGTCACGGGTGAGCGCGGCGGTCTCTTCGTCGAGACGGCCAAAGAGGCCGGGGTCCCCACCCTTGAGGCGGACGACGCGGCACCCGCGCCGGGCATAGCCGCCGATGAGGGCGGTGATGGCCTCCTGGCCGACGCCGGGGGCACCGCTGCGTTTGCCGGTCTCGAGCCATTCAGCCTGAGGCGCGAGGGTGCGCAGGAGGGGATCGGTCAGTGCGTCGGCCAGGACGACCTCGGCCGTGCGAAGTTCGCGTTCGCCGGCGCGGGTGAGGAGCTCGGCGTCGCCGGTGCCGGCGCCGATGAAGCGCACCGCGCGCAGCCAGAGGTTGCGCAGGGCACGGAGGCGCCCGTCATCCGCGCGGAAGGTGACGGCGAGGCGGCCCTGGCCCGGGGGTACGCGGAGTTCGCCGAGGGAGAGGACGCGCGTCGCACGGTCAGCCAAGCCGAGGCGAACGAGGGCGGCCTGGGCGACAAGGATGGCGTCGAAGGCGCCGGCGTCGAGCTGGGCCAGGCGGTCGGGGATGTTGCCGCGGAGGGTGACGCATTCGGCGTCGGGCCAGGTCCTGCGGACCCAGGCTTCGCGGCGGGCGCTGCTCACGCCGACGCGTTTGGGATGTTCGCAACGGGCCACGACCGCGTCGCGGGGGTCTTCGCCCCAGGGGAGCCAGAACCAGTCGAGGCCCTCAGGCATCGTGTCGGGCAGATCCTTGGCCGAGTGGACGGCGAAGTCGATGTCGCCGCGCAGGAGGGCCGCGTCGAGGTCGGCGGTGAAGAAGTCGCCCGGCGACTGCCGCAGGTCGGTGCGGCGGTCGCGGTCACCCGGAGAGGAGAAGAAGCGCAGGCCGAAGGTCCGCCCGGTCGCTTCGCGCAAGCGCTCCAGGGCGCCGGCGGTCTGGATGCGGGAGAGTACGGAATCACGCGCGCCGACGCGGAAATCAGGCATGGGCGGTCTCCCTCTGCCAGGCCGCTTCAGCGGCGGCCTCAAGGGTTTCGCGGGTGATGCCGGCGGCGGCGAAGGCGCGGTCGCGCAGAGCGTCCAGGTCGGTGACGTTGGGGCCGTCGGTGACGTTGCGCGGGGCGCCGAGGTCATAGACCGGACAGGCGATTCGGGCCGCGTCGAAGAGAGGCTCCGGCGCGCGCAGGGCGCAGAGGAGGCGGTCGGCGCCGCGGAGGGACGCTTCCCAATGGTCCAAGGGCAGGCACTCCACGCCCTCAAGGGGATGGGTCCGGTAGAGAACGGTGACGGGGAGGCCACGGCGTTTGGCTTCGGCGACGGCGGCCTGGCCGAGCGCTCCGGTACCGGCAATGACGACGCGTCCCGCGGCGCCGTCAAGGGCCAGGCATTCGGGCGCGACCTCCGGCATGAGGGGGCGGATGGCTTCGCGGAGAACGGCGGCGCGCTTGCGGGCCGTGACGTAGGCTTCCTGGAGCCCGGCCGGGAGGCGGTGGGCCTCGCGCGCACGGCCGAAGGCGTCGCGGACCTGGCCGACGATGTGGAATTCGCCTGCCAGGCGCGCCTTCAGGCCGGCGAGGACGAAAGTCAGGTGGCGTCCGGCATCGGGGCCGGTGTGGGTGTATTCGGCAGGGACGGGGAGGAGAAGCCGGAGGAGGCCGGACCGGCAAAGGCCCTCGGCGGCCCAGGCGATGAGCTCAGTGCGGTCGCAGGTGCGCAGGAGGACCCAGCCGTAGAGGCCGGAGATGGGCCGGAGACGGGCCTCAAGAAGGGCTTCGTCGGCGGACGGGGCGGGCTGCGAAGAGCCGCAGACGACGAGGGTGCCGGGCGTGCAGCAGGTCAGGTGACGGGCGAGTTCGTCGCGGAGGGCCTTGGCTGAACGGCAGCTGCGCCCGTCGGTGGAGACGGCGATGCGGCAGCCGTCGGTGACGAGCTGGGCGGGAACGATGAAATCCCCTTCGGGCCAGCCGCCGTCGGCAAGGCAACAGATGGCACCCGCCGCGTGGGCATCCCTGAGGACGGCGCGGTTGACGTCACGGTCGTCGGTGCAGGCGAAGACCCAGTCGAAGCCGATGGCGTCCTCAGCCTGGAAGGGCCTGACCAAGCGGACGACGGGGAGAGCGCCGAGTTCGGGAAGAATCTCGGGGGCGATGACGGTGACGAAGGCGTCGGAGGCGAGGAGCGCCTTTGCCTTGCGCAGAGCGACACGGCCGCCGCCGACAATCAGGACGGAACGGCGATCGACAATGAGGGAAACGGGGAAGGTACTGCACTGTGGGCGCATGGGCGAGATCCTCAAAGTATGGGAAGCTCTTCCCAAAGCGCGTCGGGGAAGCGCTTGGCGGCCTCGCGGCGGAGATAGACACGGGATTCGTCGTCGATGACGCGGTCTTTGCGGCCGGGCCAAAGGTTGTAGACGACGCGGGCGACGCGGATGGAGCGGCGCTCCATCGCTTCGAAGGCAAGAAGGGTGTGGCTGATGCTGCCGAGGATGCCGCCGGTGACGAAAATCATCGGGTAACCGCGGGCGGCGACGAAGTCGATGGTCAGGAGGTCGTCGGTGAGGGGGACCATGAGGCCGCCGGCGCCTTCGAGGAGGACTTCGTCGTAGCGGGCGTCAAGGCGGGCGGTGGCGGCGTCGATCCTGGCCAGGCTGACGGGGCGGCCGTCGATTCGGGCGGCCAGATGGGGAGAACAGGGATAGGTGTAGATTTCCGGCATGGTGGTGCGGTCCTCATCCTCGGGGAGGAGGCCGCAGCCCATCATGCTGCGGTGAAGGAGAATGTCTTCGGAGAGGCCGGCGTTGCCGGTCTGGACGAGTTTCTGCGTGACGACCCGACGGCCGGCGCTCATGAGGCGCCTCGCGATCCAGCCGGTGGCGATGCTTTTGCCGGCGTCCGTGTCGACGCCGCTGACGAATGTAACCATAGTGGGCCCATTCTACCAAACGCCATAAATCAGGTAGGAGGCGGGTTACCCCGCCGTCCTCCCACACCACCCAGCGTACGGACCCGTACTGGGCGGTTGTC
>CALXSH010000054.1 GCA_944391065.1 uncultured Kiritimatiellota bacterium
CCACGCAACCCACTGCCATTCTGTGCTGTCTAGTTTTGATAACTACAAGTGTCTAGTTTTGATCTCACCGCGACACCCTCAGAGGCCGTACTTCGCGCCGAACGCCGCGTGGATACGGCGCAGCGGCGGCGGCAGAAAAGCCGCCGCCTGAGCCGAAAGCGTCTCGTCCGGACCGTAATAAGCCTCGGCCACGGCACCCGCGATGGCCGCCTGCGTGTCGGCGTCCGCGCCCAAAGCGATGCTCTGCGTGATGCAGTCCTCAAAGGAGTCGGTCGCGAAGAAGACCGAGAGCGCCTGCGGCACCGACCGCCAGGTCACGTCAAATCCCTGCGCGTGCGCCTCGGCCCGGAGCGCCTCCAGCGGGCGGCTCAGGTCATACCCGAAGCGCTCCTCCAGGGCATCGCGGATCTCCTCCCGGTCCTGCCCCTTGCGGGCGAGGAAGACCGCCAGCGCCGTGGCCTGCGCGGCCGCGACGGCGTCGGGATGGCTGTGCGTGCACGCCGCGGAGGCCTCGGCCTCCCGCAGGACGTCGGCGGCCATATTGAAGGCCCAGCCCACCGGCGAGACGCGCATGGCCGAGCCGTTCCCGTAACTCCCGTAGGGCTCCCGGCTCCCGCCGATCACCCACTTGCGCAGGAACATCCCGCCCCACCCCGCATCCGGATAGGCCCGGGCCAATTCGGAAATCGTCTCGGCATAGGGCCGATGCTCGAGGATGGCCTTGGCGACGGCCAGCGTCAGCACGGTGTCATCGGTGAACTTCCGCCCCGGCCGTCCGAGATCGACGGCAGCCGGATCGCGTTCGGGCGCGAATTCATAGACAGATCCGCAGATATCGCCCCACAGGGCGCCATTCAGGCACGTTTTCATGCGCGCCAGTGTAGCACATCGGCGTGTGAGCCTCCCGGCTCACACCTCCAGCGTCCCGCGGAAGTCATTGACGTCGGCGATGCCGTGGGCGTCGAGCCAGGCTTCCATGCCTTCGAGAACGCGGATGGGGGCAAGGGGGTCCATGAAGGTGGCCGTGCCGACGGCGACGGCGGTGGCGCCGACGAGGATGAAGTCGAGCGCGTCCTTGGCGGTGAAGATGCCGCCCATCGCCAGCAGGGGGACCTTGGCGACCTGGGAGGCCTCCCAGACGTGCTTGACGGCAATCGGATGGATGCCGGCGCCGGAGAGACCGCCCACGCGGTTGGCCAGGATGGGACGGCGGCGCTCAATGTCGACGGCCATGCCGGGGAGCGTATTGATCAGGGCGATGGCGTCGGCGCCTTCGTCCTGGGCCGCCTGCACGAAGGGCCGGATGTCCGGCACGTTCGGAGCGAGCTTGGGGAGAATCGGGAGGGACGTGGCCCTGCGGACCTGACGGATCAGGGCCGCCATCGTCGGGACCTGCGTGCCGAAGCTGGCGCCGCCGGCCTTGACGTTGGGACAGGAGACGTTGAGCTCCAGACCCGCCACGCCCGGGACGTCCGTCAGGCGCGCCGCGACCTCGGCGTACTCATCGGCCGTGGTGCCCCAGATGTTGACGATGGTCGTGATGCCGCGCTCACGCAGGAAGGGCATGTCGTCGCGGATGAAGGCTTCGACGCCCGGGCCCTGGAGACCGATGGCGTTGAGCATTCCGCCCGGCACTTCGGCGTGGCGCGGGAGAGGATTGCCCGGATGGGGACAGGCCCGGATGCCCTTGACGGTCACCGCACCGAGGCGGGAGATATCGAAGAGCCCGGCGTATTCCTGGCCGTAGCCGAAGGTGCCGGACGCGACCGTGACCGGGTTTTTCATGGCGATGCCGCCGAGATTGACTGCCATCTGGGCCATAGACTGCCTCCTGAGGAATGCTTGTCGGTGCGCCCGGCCGCTCAGGCCTGACGGGAGAGGTCGCGGCGGTAACGGTCAAGGATGCCGTTGACGAAGGCGCCGGACTCGTTGTTGGAGAAATATTTGGCGAGGTCAACGGCCTCGTTGATCACCACCGGCGGGGGGGTCTTGAGGATCGCCATCTCGTAGAAGCCGAGACGGAGGACGCACCGCTCGATGACGCCGATGCGGTCCAGCGACCAATGGAGGCAGTACGGGGCGATAAGCCTGTCAATCTCGTCGCGGCGCTCGACGACGCCGCGGAAGAGCTGTTCGGTGAATTCGCGCAGCTGGGCGGTCGCCAGGCGTTCGCCGGGATTGAGCATGCGGGCAAGGTCGTCCATGTCGTCGTCGTCCTTGCCGGCGGCCTCCTGCTTGCAGCTCCACTGCTGCTCCCAGAAGTGGGCAAGGATCATGTCCGGATCGGCAAAGGGATTCAGGTCGGCCTGCACGATCATCTGCAGGGCCCATTCGCGGCCGCGGCGGCGGTTGGAAGCGGGGGCATCCATGATTACATCTCCTCTTCGCGAAGGCGCGCCAGGACGGCGGCGGTCTCGATGGCGGCGACGGTCGTATCGAAGCCCTTGTTGCCGGCCTTGGAACCGGAGCGCTCGATGGCCTGGTCGAGATTGTGGGCGCAGACGATGCCGTTCATCACGGGGATGCCCGACTCGAGGCCGATGGAGGCCAGGGCCTTGGCGACGGTCGTGTTGATGAGCATGGCGTGATCAGTGGCCCCGTCAATGACGGCACCCAATGCCACCACGGCCGAAACGCCCGGCGCACGCACGGCGCGGGAGACCGCCAGCGGGATCTCGTTGGCACCCGGCACGCGGATGACGGTCAGGTCGGCCTCGTCTGCGCCGTGGCGGAGGGCAGCGTCAACGGCGCCCTTGAGCAGCTGCTCGGTGAAAAAGGTATTGAACCGGCTGACGACAAAGGTCAGCTTCATGCCCTTGGCGGAGAGTTCTCCGACGATTTCCTTCATATCCGTCCTCGCTTTCCTTGCGGTCAGAGGGAAGAGAGGCCCCTACCCTTGTTTAGAGGATGTGGCCCATCTTTTCTTTCTTGGTCTCGAGATAATGCGCGTTAAAGGGGCCGGCGTGGGCCACGATGGGCACGCGTTCGGTGATTTCCAGGTCATAGCCGGAGAGGCCGATGACCTTCTGGGGGTTGTTGGTCAGCAGCCGCAGCCGGCGGATGCCCAGCGCCGAGAGGATCTGGGCGCCGATGCCGTAATCGCGCAGGTCCGGGGCGAAGCCCAGCTTCACGTTGGCCTCGACGGTGTCGCAGCCCTGCTCCTGCAGGCGGTACGCGTGGAGCTTATTGGCCAGACCGATGCCGCGCCCCTCCTGACGCATGTAGAGGAGGCACCCGCGGCCCTCGTCGGCGATCTGCTTCATGGCGCTGTGGAGCTGCCAACCGCAATCGCACCGGGCGCTGCCGAAGACATCGCCCGTCAGGCACTCGCTGTGCACGCGCACCAGCACCGGTTCCGGCGTCGTCAGGTCGCCCATCGTCAGCGCCAGATGCTCCAGACCGTCGGTGAGCGAACGGTACATGGTCAGGCGGAAGTGTCCGAAAGCCGTCGGCAGATCCACCGCCTCGACCTTCTCGATCAGCGTTTCGTGCGCCTTGCGGTAGCGGATCAGCTGCTCCACGGAGCAAAGCCTCAGGCCGTGACGCTTCGCAAACGCAATCAGATCGGGCAGGCGCGCCATCGTCCCGTCGTCGCGCGTGATTTCGCAGCAGATGCCCGCCGGCTTCAGGCCTGCCAGGCGGGCCAGATCGACCGTCGCCTCGGTGTGGCCGGCGCGGCACAGCACGCCGCCCTCGCGGGCACGCAGGGGAAACATATGGCCGGGGGAGACCAGGTCGGAGGGCGCAGCCCCGTCGTCAACCAGGAGGCGGACCGCCTTGGCCCGGTCGGCCGCGGAGATGCCGGTGGTCACGCCGGTGGAGGGGGCGCCGTCGATGCTGAGGGTAAAAGCGGTGGCAAAGGCGTCCCCGCGGTTGATGCTCGGGGCCATTCCGATGCCCATGCGCTCAAGCACGGAAGCGGCGCAGGGCGCGCAGAGCAGTCCGCGCGCCTCACGGATGCAGAAATTGACGGCCTCCGGCGTCACACACTCGGCGGCCATGACCAGGTCGCCTTCGTTTTCGCGGTTCTCGTCGTCGACGATGACGACGAAGCGACCGGCCCGGATATCCTCCAGGCAGCTTTCGATGGAATCAAACGGGACGGATCCCGGACACTCAGCCATACACACGGCCTTCCGTAACTGGGCGCCGAAGGGCGCGGAAACACCTTCTTCATTCCGGACTCTGACCGTCGGCTACGGCATTCCACCGTATCGGGAGGATCCACCCGGACCCTCTTCGCGGGCTGTGACCGCCGGTGGGGAATTGCACCCACCCCCGAAGGGTTGTCGCGCAGTATACCAAAAAGCCGGGCCCGGGGCCCGGCTTTTTGGGTCGGCGCCTCGGCACGGCGGGCTCAGGCCAGCCTGCGCGCGAGGATTTCCTGCACGAGCTGAGGCGAGGCTTTGCCCTTGGAGGCCTTCATCACCTGGCCGACGAAGAAGCCGGCGGCGGCCTTCTTGCCGGCCCTGTAGTCGGCGACGACCTTCGGATTGGCGGCGATGGCGGCATCGACGAGGGCCTCGATGGCGGCGCTGTCGGAGACCTGGCCGAGGCCGCGTTCCTTCACGATGGCCTCGGGGTCGCCGCCCTTCTCGAAGAGTTCGGGCAGGAGGGCCTTGGCGGTCGGGCCGTTGATGGTCTTTTTCTCCAGGAGCTTCAGAAGGTCACCGAGCATCTCCGGCCTGAGGGCCGACTCGGTCAGGGCCGTGCCGGTCTTGGCGGTGAGGGCGAGCACCTCGGCCATCACCCAGTTGGAGGCCAGCTTGCCGTTGCCGCAGCGCTGCGCGGCCGCCTCGAAGAAGTCGGCCAGAGCGCGGTCGGCGGAGAGGACGCCCGCGTCGTATTCGGGAATGCCGTACTGCTCGGTCATGCGGGCGCGGCGGGCGCCGGGCGCCTCGGGGAGGTCCTTGGCCCACTCGGCGATCTGCGCCTCGGTGAGGGCGATCGGCATCAGGTCGGGTTCGGGGAAGTAGCGGTAGTCGTCCGCGTTCTCCTTCGAGCGCATCGAGGCCGTCTCGAGCGCCTCGGTATCCCAACGGCGGGTCTCCTGACGGATCGTGCCGCCGGCTTCGAGCACGCGCTTCTGGCGGTCGATTTCGAAGAGGAGGGCGGCGTGGATGCCGCTGAAGGTGTTCATGTTCTTGATCTCCACCTTCGTGCCGTAGGCCTCCTGGCCCTTCGGGCGGATGGAGACATTGACGTCGGAGCGCATGTTGCCCTCTTCGAGATTGCACTCCGAGACGCCGGCGTAAATCATCATCTCGCGCAGGGCCGTCAGATAGGCGATGGCCTCGTCGGCCGACCGCAGGTCGGGCTCGGAGACGATTTCCATGAGGGGCGTGCCGGCGCGGTTGTAGTCCACGCCCGAGCAGCCGGCGCGGTGGGTCAGCTTGGCCACGTCCTCCTCGAGGTGGATATGGTTGATGCGGATCGTCCGGCGGCTGCCGTCGTCCCCCGCGATGTCCACGCCGCCGCCGAGGCAGAGCGGATAGTCGAGCTGGGTGATCTGGTAATTCTTGGACGAATCGGGGTAGAAGTAGTTCTTGCGGTCAAACTTCGCGTAGGGCGCGATGCGGCAGCCGAGCATGAGGCCGGCCATCACGGTGTAGCGGATGGCCTTGCGGTTCATGGAGGGGAGCGCGCCGGGATAGCCGAGGCAGACCGGACAGACGTGGGTATTGGGTTCGGCGCCGAATTCGAGGGTGCACCCGCAGAACATCTTGGTGCGGGTCTTGAGCTGCACGTGGGTTTCGAGACCGATGACGACTTCGTATTCCATCTGGGACCTCCTTTCGGCTCAGCCGCGGCATTCGAGCGCGTGGGCCGCGCGGAAGAGCGCCATCTCGCCGAAGTTCGGCCCGATCAGCTGCACGCCGACCGGCTTGCCTTCGCCGGTCTTGCCCGCCGGCAGGGAGAGCGCGCAGCAGCCGGCCAGGTTGGCCGCGACCGTCAGCACGTCGGAGAGATAGTTGCGGATGGGATCATTCTGATAGACGCCCAGAGGCCAGGCCGGTTCGGGCGTGACGGGCCCCAACAGCAGATCGCACCGGGCGAAGGCCGCCTCCAGGTCGCGGCGGATGAGCGTGCGGACCTTCTGCGCGCGGTTGTAGTAGGCATCGTAGAAACCGCTTGAGAGCACGAAGGTGCCCAGCAGGACGCGGCGCTTGACCTCGGCGCCGAAACCCTCGGCGCGCGTGGCGCCGTACTGGGCAATGACGTCGTCGCAGGGTACGCGCAGACCGTAGCGCACGCCGTCAAAACGGGCCAGGTTGGCGGAGAGCTCGGCGGTCATGCAGATGTAGTAGGTCGGGATGCCGTAGCCGCTGTGCGGGAGCGAGACCTCCACCGTCTCGGCGCCCAGGGCGCGGGCACGCTCCGCGGCGGCTTCGACGCGGGCGCGGACCTCGGGGTCGAGGCCCTCGCCGAAGTATTCCTTCGGCAGGCCGATGCGCATGCCGGCCAGGGGCTTCTCCGGATCGGCGCCGGCCCAGGCCTGCGTGTAGTCCGGGACGGCTTCGTCCAGGCAGGTCGCGTCCATCGGATCGCGGCCGGAGATGACATTGAGAATCAGTGCGGCGTCCTCGACGGTCTTGGTCATCGGACCGACCTGGTCAAGCGAGGAGGCGCAGGCCACCACACCGTAGCGCGAGACGCGCCCGTAGGTCGGCTTGACGCCCACGATGCCGCAGTGCGAGGCGGGCTGACGGATCGAACCGCCCGTGTCGGAACCCAGCGCGCAGATGGCCAGCCCGCCGCCGACGGCGGCGGCGCTGCCGCCCGAGGAGCCGCCCGGGATGCACCCGCGGGCGACGGGATTCTCCGTCGGACCGAAGGCCGAAGTCTGCGTGGTCGACCCCAGGGCGAACTCATCCATGTTGGTGCGCCCCAGGAAGATGGCGCCGGCCGCGCGGAGCTTGGCAATGACCGTCGCGTCGTAAGGGGCCACGTAGCCTTCGAGAATGCGGGAAGAGGCCGTGCAGGGCTGACCGATGACATTCATGTTGTCCTTGATCGCGATCGGCACGCCCAGGAGCGGCAGGTCCTCGCCGGCGGCCCGGCGGGCGTCGCATTCGGCGGCCTGGCGGAGTGCCCCCTCGGCATCGATCGTCACGAAGGCGTGGATGTCCTGCTGCGAGGACTCCATGATTTCCAGGAGGCCGCGGACGAGCTCCGCGGAGGTGACCTTGCCCGCCCTGAGGAGGCGGAGGGTTTCGGCCACGGTCAGCCGTTTCAGTTCTTCGGTATTCATCACTCCACCACCCGGGGCATTTTGAATTCGTTGTCGATGCGGGCCGGTGCGTTGGCCAGGGCCTGCTCGGGATCGAGCCCCGTGACGGGGACGTCCTCGCGGAAGATATTGTTCACCCGGTGGCCATGCAGCGTGGGCTCCAGGCCGTCGGTGTCGAGCCGGGCGATGGCGTCGACGTAATTGACGATGGTTTCGAGCTGTCCGCCGAAGAGCGCCCGCTCCTCATCGGTCAGATTCAGGCGGGCCAGATAGGCCACGCGGTCGATGTCAAATCCTGCCATAATGGTCGGTACTCCTGTGAAAGCGCGCATTTTACCACAACGCGCGCGGCCTCCCGGGCGTCCCCGGGAGACAAATCTCAGTGATCGTGCGTCCCCTCGCCGTGCCAGGGCTCCGCCGGCGGCGGCGTCAGCTGCCCCGAGAGAATCCGCTGACGCGCAGCCTCGGCCAGGAGAATCGTCGCGGCCGCCGAGACATTCAGCGAATCGGCCACGCCGAACATCGGAATGCGCACGCGCAGCTCAGCGTCCTTCATGAAGATATCCGAGAGCCCGTACTGTTCGCTGCCCAGACAGAGCGCCGTACGGCCCGTCAGATTCTGCTCGAAGTGGAGCTTCTCGGCGTGCGGCGTCGCCGCCAGGATGGCGAAGCCGTTGGCCCGCAGCCAGTCGGCCGTCTCCTGGGCCCCCGCCACCGCCACCGGCAGCGTGAAGAGCGTTCCCGTCGAGGCGCGCACCACGTTGGGATTGTGAATGTCCGTGCACGGGTCGCAGACAATGACCGCCGAGACGCCCGAAGCGTCGGCGCTGCGCAGCATCGTGCCCAGATTGCCCGGCTTCTCGATTGCCTCGCAGACCAGCACGAGCGCGTCCTCCGGAAGCTTCAGATCGGCCAGCGAACAGGCCACCTGCGGCCCGACGGCGAGCAATCCGTCCGGCCTCTCGCGGTAGGCCATCTTGCCGAACACCGGCTGCGTGCACGCGAAGCGTTCCGCCCCCAGCGCCCCGCACTCCGAGACGATGGCCGGCTCATTTTCATGCCGCAGCCAAAGGTCCTCGCAGTAGAAAAGCGCCGTCGGCTTATAGCCGTGATCCAGGGCACGGCGGATTTCGCGGTAGCCCTCCACGATCATCAGGCCGTCCTCGTCGCGGTGGCTCCGCTGACGCAGCCGGACGACATGCTTCACGCGCGGATTCGCCATACTCGTAATCGCTGTAGTCATAACCCGCTTATGATACCAAAAGCGCGCAGCGCGCCCGCTTACGGCGGGCCGCTCAGGCCGTGCGTCCGCGGCCCGGCCTGACGCTGGGGCCTCACGCGTAGCGCAGCGTCTCAAAGTCAGGCAGAGGCAAGTGCGTGTCCGGCCCCGCCGGCATGCTCTCCACCGTAATCTCGCCGAAGGTCTCGGCCTGCGTGACGCGGATGTGGCGGAGACGGAGGAGCTCGAGGAGGGCGATGAAGGTCACGATGACCTGGCCCTTGGGGGCCTCGGGCGGGAAGAGATCGGCGAAGGGAAGGCGGGGCGTCCGGGCGACACGGCCGATCAGCCCGCGCATCATGTCGGGGACGCTCCAGGTGTGCTGCTTGAGGTGACCGAAGGAAACCGTCTGCCTGGACCTCTCCAGCACACGGGCAAAGGCGTCGAGGAGTTCGCGCACGCCCAAGTCACCGAGGCGCAGCGCCGTCTCGTCCTGAGGCGGGGGCGGTTCGCGGGCGCCGCGGGGAAAGGTGTCGGCGCGGAGGGCTTCGAGCCGGGCCAGGCCGTCGGCGGCGTCCTTGCACTTCCGGTAAGCCACGAGCTGACGGACGAGGTCCAGGCGGGGGTCGATCTCCTCCTCGGGCTCCCCGTCCCCGACCCGCCCGTCGCGCGGCAGGAGCATGCGGCTCTTGATGACCATCAGCGTCGAGGCCATCACGATGAATTCGCCCGCCACGTCGATGTCCAGAGCCTGCATGGCGCCGAGCCACGCCATATACTGCGCCGTGATGCGGCCGATGGGGATATCATAAATGTCGACCTCCTCCTTGCGGATGAGATGCAGGAGGAGGTCGAGGGGTCCTTCGAAGACGTCGAGATCGACTTTGTAGCCGCCGAAGAGCGGCAGGGTGCCTAGCGTCTCTTCGGCCATGGCAGGGAGAAGGCAGCGCGCCGGCTCAGACGATGCCGGCGGCACGGCGGGCGCGGTCGAGGGTCTTGACGGCTTCGGCGCGGGCCTTTTCGCCGCCGCGGCGGAGCACCTGCTCGACATAGTCCAGATTCCCGAGAAGTTCCTCGCGGCGGCGGCGGAAGGGCTCGAAGGTGCGTTCGTAAATCTCGAGCAGCGCCTTCTTGGCCGTGCCGTAACCGTAGTTGCCACCGAGATAATTGGCGCGCATCGCGGCGCGCTCCTCGTCGGTGGCGAAGAGCGAATAGAGCGCGAAAACGCGGCAGGTATCGGGGTTCTTGGGATCCTCGAGCGGCGTGGAGTCGGTCGCGATGCGCATGATCTTCGCCTTCAGCTCCTTGATGGGGGCGAAGAGCTCGAGCGTATTGTTGTAGCTCTTGGACATCTTCTGTCCGTCCAGCCCCGGAATCACCGCCACCGACTCCGAAATCATCGGCTCGGGCAGGCGGAAGACCTCCTCGCCGAAGGTCTGGTTGAACTTCGCGGCAATATCGCGCGTCACCTCGACGTGCTGCTTCTGGTCGCGGCCGACGGGGACGACGTCGCTGGTATAGGCCAGAATGTCGGCCGCCATCAGCACCGGATAGGCAAAGAGACCGTGACTCGCCGGAATGCCGCGCGCCAGCTTGTCCTTATACGAATGGCACCGCTCCAGCAGCCCCATCGGCGTCACCACGGAGAGGAACCACGCCAGCTCGTGCACCTCCGGCACATCCCCCTGACGGAAGAGGCAGATGCGCTCGGGATCCAGCCCGCACGCCAGGAAGTCGAGCGCCACATCGAGGGTGGCCTGGCGCAGGGCCGCGGCGTCATGCACCGTCGTGAGCGCGTGATACTGCGCGATAAAGATGAAGGCGTCACCCTTGCTGCCGAGCTCAATGGCCGGCTTCATGGCGCCGAAATAATTGCCCAGATGAAGTTTGCCGGAGGGCTGAATGCCGGTAAGAATACGCATGGTCTGATTCCTCGTGTTACGGCGCACTATGATAGCAAACCGCCCTCCCGGGCGCTCCCCGCCGCACGGCTGCGGTCCTCACGCCCGGCAGCAGCGCACGCAGCGCGCCCCCTCCGTCCGCAGCTCCGGCACCGCCGCACCGCACGCCTCCGCCGCCAGCGCGCACCGCGGCGCAAAGGCGCACCCCGGCGGGAAGCGGTTCGGCGGCGGCACGGTCCCCGGGATATCCTGCAGCTGCGGACGGTCTGCCCGCAGACTCGGCACGGCCGCGAGCAACCCCTTCGTATACGGATGCCGCGGGTCCCGCAGCACGTCCGCCACAGGACCGCTCTCCACCACGCGCCCGGCATACATCACGTAGACCCGCTGCATATAGGCCGCGACGATGCCCAGATTGTGCGTGATAAGGAGCAGAGCCATCCCGCGCTCCGCCGCCAGCTTCGTCATGAGCTCGAGGATGCGCCGCTGCGTCGTCACGTCCAGCGCCGTGGTCGGTTCGTCCGCAATCAGCAGCCGCGGCTCCGCCGCCAGGGCCATCGCCAGCATCACGCGCTGACACTGGCCGCCCGAGAGTTCGCACGGGAAGGCGCCGTAAGCCCGCTCCGGGTCGGGCAGCCCCACGTCGCGCAGCAGCCCGACGATGCGCGCCCTGCGTTCGTCCCGTCCCATCGGCGGCAGATTCTCGGCAATCTGCCTGCCCACGCGGATGACGGGATTGAGCGACGCCATCGGATCCTGAAAGACATAGGCGATGCCCTGGCGCCGCGCCGCGCGCAGCGCCTCCGGATCCCCCAGCAGGTCGCGCCCCTCAAAGAGGACCTTCCCCCTCCGACGCGCGCGGTCCGTCGGCGGGAGCCCCGTCAGCGACAGCGCCGTCACCGACTTGCCGCAGCCCGACTCGCCCACGAGCGCCACCCGTTCGCCGGGACCGACCGTAAAGCCGACCTCCGGCACGGGCGTCACGTCGCCCGTCGGCGTCCGAAAGGTCACCGAAAGCCCCTCAACCTCCAGAAGCGATGCCGTACCCATACGTCACAAGCCTCACACCGTCAGATCAAGATGATCGAGCTCCGCCTTCGAGTCGGCATCCTTGATTGCCGCCCCGCCGCGTTCGCTCCGGTCAAAGATCACCCCGCTGCGCGCAATCAGCAGCCGCACCAGCGTCGGCACCGGCAGCGTCGTCGTCAGCGACAGCACAATGATTGCATTGAAAAAGGTCTCGTCGAGCAGCTTCAGATTCAGCGCCACCGCCGCCGCCGCCAACGTCGCCGACAGCTGCGGCACCGTCATGAGCCCCGCGCACAGCCCCTGACGGTTGCCAAAGCCCGAAATCCGCATCGCCAGCCACCCGCTCAGCACCTTGCTGCTCACGAGCCCCACCACCGTCGCCAGTGCGATCAGCAGGGCCCGCGTCGCATCCTGCCCCTCGCCGAGCCCGAAGAAGACCCGCAGGTCCGCCTGGAAGCCCACGCTGATGAAGAGGAAGGGTATCACCAATCCGAACCCGATGGCCTCGAGCTTGTGATGGATCGTCGCGCTCGGTTTCCGGAAACCCGGCGAGCGGGCGATTGCCATGCCCGCGGCGAAGGCCGAAACAATCAGGTTGATCCCCAGCATCTCGCCCAGCAGCACAATCGCCAGCACCACCAGCGTGAAGAAGGTCACCCGCGCCTCGTCGCCGTCCGCCAGGCACCACTCCACCGCCCGCCACAGCAGCGGCACCGCCAGCAGCACCGCCCCGATGAAAACCAGAATCAGCGCCACAAAGGCCGGCGTAAACCACGCCCCCAGCCACGTGAAATCAAAGTGCTCCAGCAGCGAGATCCCCTGCGGCATCAGATGCGGCCCCCCGCCCTGCGCCTGCAGCTGCACGCACACCGCCAGCAGAATCAGCGACAGAATGTCCGTGATAATCGTCGAGGAGAGCACCGCGATGCCAAACCGCGACCGCACCAGCCCCAGCTCCCGGATCACCGGAAAGACAATGCCGATCGAATGCGACGCGAAGAGCGACGCATACACCCATGCGCTCAGCGGATGCGCCCGGTCAAAGAGCCAATACACCAGATACCCCGCCGCCGCCGGCAGCGCAAAGGTCAGAATCGACAGCGACGTCACCGCCCGCTTTTCATTGACCAGCATCCGCAGATCCGTCTCCACCCCCGCCAGCGCCATCAGATAGACCAGCCCCAGGAATCCCAGCGCGTCCACCACCTTATACAGATTGTCGGCCGAGACCCCGGACCCCATAAAGTCCGCAATATGTCCCAGCAGGTCAAATCCGCCCGGCCCGATCGCTATGCCCACGGCCATAATCGCCACCACCGACGGCACGTGCCACCTGCGCACCACGGCCGGCACCACGGCGATCAGCGCCATCAGCGAGAGAAACATCACCAAATATGTCATCTGTTCCATAATACGGCAGTATACCACAGCCCATCCCGCCGCGCGCCCCTGCCCCGCCGCCGCCCGCCGCATGACGCCTCCCTGCGGCAGCAGGCCCCCGGCATGCCGACGCCGGAGGCTGTCCCCATGGGCCACGGTTTATGGCGTGCCACGCGTATCAGCGCAAGCGCAGACGATAGCCGGGGCGAAAAGAGGGCACACGCTCAACGATCTGAATGGCTGAGACCGTGCCGCAATTGTTGTTGGTATCGCGCTCCTCACCCTGAATGGTAAGGGTACTCCCCGAGAGCCCCTCAATGCGCAGCACATTCCGGTTGAGCACCGTTGCCCGCTCCGCCGCGCTGCCGTACACGGTCTCGTTCCCGACGGCAACGACGGCCGCGCCGTTGTCCTCCCCGGCAGTGTAAGCCACACCGTTGACCGTGAAAGGCCTGAATTGCGCATTCTGATCCGTGGATGTGTAGAGCCAGAGATCGTAGGAGGCGAATGGCACATCCGTGACCGTGATGGTGACAGGATGCCCCCCGGTATCATCCAAAAAGCCCTTCATAAAAACATCCCGCATTTCCGGCTCAACCCACACGGTGTTGGCGGAAAAGGTAAGAGCAGCTTCCGAACCGTCGGAGACCACCGGAACAGCCGAGCAGGTATAACCGTTTGACCACGCGGGCACGGCGCGGACATTATTCCAAATCGACCCGGGAACGGAGGCGAGCCCGTAATTCTGCCACGGATCGTCCGGCACGCAATATGCCGGTAGTCGCTCTTGCCAGATTTGGTGGACTCGCTCGATTTTACCTTTCGCCTGAGGAGAGTTTGCT
>CALXSH010000055.1 GCA_944391065.1 uncultured Kiritimatiellota bacterium
ACCGAATATGCCGACGGCGGCTCTGGGCAGAACTTCGGATTCGAGCAGATTGTCCGCGACGGCGACTACGTCCTGATCCGCAACCGCGGCGCCCGCGGCACCGCCGAGCTCTACGACGTCGTGAACGATCCGTCGCAGACGGTGAATCTGGCTGGCCAGGCGGCGCATGCCGAGCGGGTGCGCTGCATGACCGGGCTGCTGACGGCCTGCCGCATCCCGCCGGCCCAGGTGCCGAATGCCTGCGGTGCGCCGGGCGTGTACAGTCAGTCGCCGGCCGCCGTCAATGCGTTGGCCTATCCGGCCTATCCGGCAGCCGGGCAGCCGCCGCCGACGGAGGCCAGGCTCTACTTCCGGGGCGCCGAGGCGTGGCCGTGGGTGCCGAACTTCCGGACGCTCCTGCCCGAGGAGGGCTTCCTGGCCGACGGCGCGGAGGCGCTGCGGGCCAAACTGGCCGAGCGCGCCGCCGGCCGACAGGCCTACGGCCTCTCGCTCCGCGGCTGGATCGATGCCGAGGCCGAGGGCGAGGTGTCCTTCTCCGCGGCCGGCGCGGGCGGCTGCCAGCTCTGGATTCATGAGGCCCACATCCTGGAATACGAGGCCGGCGACTGCACGGCCGGCCGCACGGCGGCGCTGAGGCTGGCCAAGGGGCGCCATCCCTTCCGCCTCTGCCTTACGACGCAGTCCGGCGCCGAAGGTCTCTGCGCCGTCTCCGCCGGCAGCCTCCGGCTCGTCTGAGGCGCCGCGGAGGCTGCGGGGGCGGTTCGGCGGTCGGCGCGGCGCGTGCCGTGTGGTATAATGCGCGGCCAACGAATCAAGGAGTTTCCCAAATGAAGCCTGTGAGCAACAATATGCTGGTGCCGATCGTCGTCGAGCAGACGGCGCGCGGCGAGCGTTCCTATGACATTTATTCGCGGCTGCTGCAGGACCGCATCGTCTTTCTGGGCGGCCCGATCGACGATACGGTGGCCAATCTGGTCATCGCGCAGCTGCTTTTCCTGCAGTCGCAGGACGCGAAGCGCGAGATTGCCTTTTACATCAATTCGCCGGGCGGCGTGGTGACGGCGGGTCTGGCGATTTACGACACGATGCGCTTTCTGAGCTGCCCGATCGCGACGTACTGCATCGGGCAGGCCGCGAGCATGGGTTCGGTCCTGCTGGCCGCGGGCACGAAGGGCAAGCGTTACGCGCTGCCGCACGCGCGCATCATGATTCATCAGCCGCTGGGCGGGGCCGAGGGCCAGTGCACCGACATCCAGATTCAGGCGGCCGAAATCCAGCGGATGAAGCAGACGCTCAATGAGATCCTCTCTAGGCATACCGGTCAGCCGCTGGAGCGCATCTTTGCCGATACGGACCGTGACAACTTCATGTCCGCCGAGCAGGCGATGGCCTACGGCCTAGTGGACCAGGTGGTCGTGCCCGAGAAGAAGGACGCGTAAGATGCCGCTCTACGATTACCGCTGCGAGACCTGCGGGAAGAGCTTTGAATTTCTGGCGCGGACGCTGTCGTCCAAGCCGGAGGCCTGCCCGTCGTGCGGCGGGACGCGGCTGACGAAGGCGCTTTCGGCCTTCGCGGCGGTCTCGCACGGGGGCGGCGGCGACGGCTGCGCCCACGCGGAGGCGTGCCCGCATGCGCACGGGCCCGGGTGCGGCTGCTGCTGCCACACCTGACGGCGGCGGACGAAGCGCGTGCCGGCGCATGACAAGGGGGCTTTCCTTTGCTATGATGGTTCCAAATGCGCGTGCTTTATGTCTTTATCGATGGCGTTGGCTACGCTCCGGCGGGGGAGAGCAATCCCGTCTGTCCGGAGGTGTGTCCGACGCTGTGCCGCCTGATGGCGGAGCGGGCCGTAAAGCTGGACGCGTGCCTCGGAGTGCCGGGGCTGCCGCAGTCGGCAACGGGGCAGGCGACGCTCTACACGGGCGTCAATGCCTCGAAGGTGATGGGGCGGCACAAGGAGGGCTTTCCCGGCCCGACGCTCTGCAGGCTGCTGCAGGAGGACAACCTCTTCCTGGCGCTGCGGCGCAGGGGCCTGAAGGTCTGCTTCGCGGACGCCTACTTCGCCGATACCGCGGACGAACTGGCCGCGCGCCGGTTCAAATCGGTGACGACGATCATGTCGCTGACGGCGCCGGAGACGATCCGGTATCAGCGGGACATGCTGCAGGGGCGGGCGGTGCTCCACGACCTCACCCGGCAGGCCATCGTGCCCAAGGGCTACGTGGGGCCGCTGATCACCCCGGAGACCGCAGCCGAGCAACTGCTCTCGGTGGCGGCGGAAAACGACTTCACGCTCTTCGAGTTCTTCCTCACCGACGTGGCGGGGCACTCGCAGAAGCGCGAAACGGCGGAGGAGATTCTCCGTCGGCTGGATGCCTTCCTCACGGTCCTCGTGCGGGAACTGGATCCGGAGACCCTTTTTGTGATGACCTCGGACCATGGCAACATTGAGGACCTGGGCACGCGCGGGCATACCTTCAACCCCGTGCCTTTCGTCGTCATCGGGCCGCATGCCGAGGAGCTTCAGGCGGGGGCGACGTCGCTGACCGACGTCATGCCGCGCCTGATGCGCGTGCTGTAAACCGTGATTTGGGAGGATACCGGAATGAAAACCACGCTTCTTGCAACCGCTTTTCTGGCCGCCGCGGCCGCTTTTGCCGAGACAACCCTGAAGGTCAATCAGACCCTTGAGGGGCCCCTGACCAATGCCGATGACACGAAGACTACGGTCACGATAACCGACGCGTCGCCCATCACCAAGGGGGCGACCACCGTGCTTGAGGCGACGCTGAGCTTCACCCTGCCCTCGGCCGACCCGGATTTTGGCACGACGGTGACCGAGGCCGACCGTCTGGTCATCGCGGCCAAGGCCGACGGGTCCGGGCTGCTGGTCAGCGATGCCGAAGGGTGGGCAACCCTAGGCGTTTCGGTCTTTGAGAATACGCCCGTCGCCGTCCGGGCCGAGGCGACGCTGGCGGCCGGCGGGTCTTCGGTGCAGTACCGCGTCTCGGCCGGCGAACAGTCCGTGACGGTGACGCGTCCGAATGACGCGAAGGCTCCGGAGGTAATCACGCTTGAGGGCGTCGGGTCGGCGTCGGCTTTGGCGCTGAAGCAGGTCAGCACCGGCGTGCTGCCGCCCGCCCCCGAAGGTTCGGTGCAGGATGCCGAGCTGGTGGACAGCTATGTCGCGTGGGAGAATGACGCGGACAAGGGCGGCGCGTTGGACGCAAACGCGACGGATGAGGAGAGGCAGAACGCCTTTGCGATGAATGTCGGCGGCACGCCCAAGCTCGAGATTGTGGCCATCGACACGGCGAACCGCACGGTGACGGTCAAAGGCTCCTATACGGCTGCCGCGGCCGGCGGGACGCAGGCCCTGTCCGAGCCCACGACCGCTGACCTGAAGGCCATCAACGGCGTGCTGACCGTCACGGCGCAGGATACCCTCAGCGGCGCGAAGACGACGTACAAAGTAGACGTCACGGCCGGTGACGGCGAATTGATCAAGGTGCCTTTCCCGAACGCGACGGCGCGCTTCGTGAAGGCGACGGTCGACGTCTATGCCCCGGCCGATGCCGCAGCGGATCCCATTAAGGGCACTCCGGTGCCGGAAACAGCGGCCGCGCAGTAAAATTTCAGTCTGAGACTGTCCGGGCCGGTTTGGTCCGGACGCAACCTAAGCGAAAACCCCAGAGAGAGTATGGACAAGAAGAATTCCGCTTACGCCGCAGCCGGCGTGGATATCGACAAGAAGATGGGCGGCATCGAGACCATCAAGCAGATGGTGAAGAAGACGGTGACCCCCGGCGTCGTCGGCGGCATCGGCAGTTTCGGCGGCCTCTTTAAAAGCCCCGGCGAGGATACGCTGCTTGTGGCCTCGGCCGACGGCGTCGGCACGAAGCTGAAAGTGGCCGCGATGGCCGGCCGGCATGACACGGTCGGCCAGGATATCGTCAATCACTGCGTCAATGACATCCTGGTGCAGGGGGCGACCCCGCTCTTCTTCCTCGATTACATCGGCGCGTCGGTCTTTGATTCCGCGATTTTCAATGACGTCGTCTCCGGCCTCTGCAAGGCCTGCTCCGAGAACGGCTGCGCCCTCCTCGGCGGCGAGACGGCCGAGATGCCGGGCCTCTATCCGGTCGGTGAGTACGATCTGGTCGGCACCATCGTCGGTCAGGTGAAGCGCGAGAAGGTCATCACCGGCGAGAAAATCGCGGTGGGCGACGTGCTGATCGGGCTGCCCTCGGGCGGCCTGCAGACCAACGGTTTCTCGCTGGCGCGCAAGGTGATCTTCGAGCAGGAGGGGCTGAAGCCCGAGGACATCCTGCCGGGCACCGACACCACCTGCGCCGATGCCCTGCTGGCGGTGCACAAGAGCTTCCTGAAGCCGGTGCTGAAGGTGATGGAGGCGGGCGTGGACATTCACGGCATGGCCCACATTACCGGCGGCGGCTTCTATGACAACATTCCGCGCGTGCTGCCCAAAAATGTCGACGTCACCATCGACTCGGCCGCGTGGGAGGTGCCGCAGGTCTTCCGCTTCATCGGCGAGAAGGGCAACGTCTCCAAGGAGGAGATGTACCGCGTCTTCAACATGGGCATCGGGTACATTCTCATCGTCGCTTCGGCCGACGTCGGCGCGACGCTGCGCGCCCTCGAGGAGGCCGGCGAGGAGCCGGTGATCATCGGCGGCGTCAATCCCGGCTCGAAGGTCGTCCACGTCCTCTGAGGCGCGGCGCCCTGAGCCTCCCCAAAAAGCACTCCCGGGCTGCGGCAGCGGGGGTGCTTTTTTGGTATCCTATCGCCATTTGACGTTTCATGAGGATGTCCGGATGAAGAAAGTTGGTATCGGTATCGTAGGCTTCGGAACGGTCGGTGCGGGCGTCGCCGAGGGGCTGATTGCGAATGCGGATCTGCTGGCGCGCCGCTGCGGCACCTGCGCGGAGCTGCGCGCAGTCGCGGACCTGGACATTACCACGGACCGCGGCGTCGACGTGCCCGCGGCCCTGCTGACGACCGACTCCATGGGGCTGGTCAAGCGCCCGGACATTGACGTGGTCGTCGAGCTCATCGGCGGCTGCGGCGTGGCCTACGACATCGTGCGGACGGCCTTGGAGAACGGCAAGTCCGTGGTGACGGCCAACAAGAAGCTGCTGGCCGAGAAGGGCGAGGAGCTCTACGCCCTGGCGCGCGAACGCGGGGCCGACCTCTATTTCGGCGCGAGCGTGGGCGGGGGCATCCCGATTGTGCGTTCGCTCCGCGACGGTCTGGTGGCCAACGAGATCACGGCGATTTACGGCATTCTCAACGGCACCTGCAATTACATTCTTACCCGCATGGCCCGCGAGGGGGCCGACTTCGACACCGTCCTGGCCGACGCCCAGCGCCTGGGCTACGCCGAGGCCAATCCCTCCCTCGACATCGACGGCTACGACACGGCCCACAAGATCTCCATCCTCACCTCGCTGGCCTACGGCGTGACGGTGCCCTTTGACCGCATCACGGTCGAGGGCATCCGCGGCCTCAGCCAGACGGACGTGCGCTACGCCGACGAGATGGGCTATGCCATCAAGCTGATTGCCACCTGCCGCGAGCGCGGCGGGGCGCTGGAGGTGCGCGTCAATCCCACGCTGGTCCCGAAGCACCATATGCTGGCCTCGGTCTCGGATGTCTTCAACGCCGTCATGGTGACGGGCACGATGACCGGCGACACGCTCTATTACGGCAAGGGCGCCGGCCGCGCGGCCACGGCCTCGGCCGTCATCAGCGACATCGTCTCGGTGGCGCGCCACGTCGCGGCGGGTATCCCGCGCACGACCGAGCCCTTCGTGCCGGTGGCCGAATCGCGTTACCGCCTCCTGGCGCCCGAGGAGTGCGAGAGCCGCTACTATCTGCGTCTTATGGTCCGCGAGGCCTGCGGCATGGTGGGCCGCTTCGCGACCATTCTGGGTGACCACGGCGTCAGCATCTTTGCCGCCAGTCAGCACGAACCGACCGATGCCCAGCGCGAGGCGGGGTACGTGCCGGTGGTCATCCTCACCCAGCCGGCCAAGACCGGCGCCCTGATGGATGCCCTGCGCAAAATCACCGAGGCGGGCATCGTCCAATCCATGCCGCTGGCGCTCTGCGTGCTGTGAGTGCCCGATTCCAAGGAGTTCAGATGAAAGTTTGTAAGTTCGGCGGTTCCTCCGTCGCTGACGGCAGTCAGATCACCAAAATCTGCGACATTGTGATGGCTGACCCGGAGCGCCGCATCGTGGTGGTGTCGGCACCGGGCAAGCGCTTCAAGGACGACGTCAAGGTCACCGACCTGCTCATCGAATGCGCCGGGCGCCGCCTCTCGGGCAAGGACACCCAGGAGGTCTTCGGCCTGATCATTGAGCGGTACGCCGATATCCAGAAGACCCTCGGCCTCGACCCGGCCGTCGTGGAGGCCATCCGTGCCAACATCGCCGCCCGCCTGGAACTTGACCTCTCCGACCCGGCCCGCTTCATGGATGCCATGAAGGCCGCCGGCGAGGACAATGCCGCCCGCATCGTCGCCGCCGCCTTCCGCGCCCGCGGCGTCCGGGCCGAATACGTCAATCCCGGCGACGCCGGCCTGCTGATGACCGGCGAGTACGGCAACGCTACGCTCCTGCCCGAATCCTACGAACGCCTCGCCGCCTCGCTCACCGGCAAGGATTACCTCGTCATCTTCCCCGGGTTCTTCGGCGTCACCCCCGAAGGCCACGTCGCCACCTTCCCTCGCGGCGGCTCGGACATCACCGGCTCCATCCTCGCCGCCGCCGTCAAGGCCTCGGTCTATGAGAACTTCACCGACGTCGACGCCGTCTATCCCGTCGATCCCCGTCTGGTGCCCGAGGTGAGCATCGGCATCCCCGAGATGACCTACCGCGAGATGCGCGAACTCTCCTACGCCGGCTTCGGCGTCTTCCAGGACGAGGCCATCATTCCCGCCGTCAAAGCGGCCATCCCGATCAATATCCGCAATACCAACCGCCCCGAGGCCCCCGGCACCATGATCGTCCATCACCGCCGCGCCCGCCAGGGCTCCGTGGTCGGCATCGCCTCCTCCGACGGCTTCTGCACGATCTACGTCGACAAGTATATGATGAACCGCGAGGTCGGCTTCGGCCGCCGTCTCCTCCAGATTCTCGAGGAGGAGGGCATCAGCTACGAGCATATGCCCTCGGGCATCGACAACGTCTCGGTCATCATCCGCGCCGAAGGCTTCACCCCCGAGGTCGAGGCCCGCGTCCGCGAACACATTGTCCGCGACCTCCAGCCCGACAACGTCCAGATTGAGCGCGGCACCGCCCTCATCATGATTGTCGGCGAGGGCCTCTACTACACGCCCGGCATGGCCGCCCACGCGACCCTCGCGCTCTTCCGCGAGGGCATCTCCCTGGACATGATCAATCAGGGCTCGAGTGAAATCTCCATGATGTTCGGCGTGCAGAGCGCCCACCGCGAGGCGGCCGTCCGCGCCCTCTATCAGGCCTTCTTCCACAGCTGAGCCGAAGCGCCCCGCGCTTACACAAAAGCCGCCCCGACACATTCGTCGGGGCGGCTTTGTTTTCCGGCTTTGTCCGCCGTTCGCGGGATCAGTCGGGGTCGATGATGCGGGCGCGGAGGGCGGTTTTGATGGCTTTGGCGAGCTCGGGGGTGATGCCGGGCTGGGCGGCGATGGTCTCCTCGTCGGCGGCGGCGAGGCGGGAGACGGAGCCGAAGGCGGCGAGGAGCTGACGTTTGCGGACGGGGCCGATGCCGGGGAGTTCGTCGAGGACGGATTCGCGGAGGGCGCGGCGGCGGAGGGTGCGGTTGAAGGTGATGGCAAAGCGGTGGGCTTCGTCGCGGAGGCGGATGAGGATGCGGAGGGCCGCGGAATCGCGGGGAAGGACGAGGTTTGGGCGGCCGTCGTCGAGGACGATTTCTTCGAAGTGTTCGTTGAGGCCGGCGACGGGGATGGTGTCGAAGAGGCCGAGGGTGCGGAGGACGTCGCGGGTCTGGCGGACCTGGAGTTCGGCGCCGTCGCAGAGGATGAGGTCGGGGTAGGGGGTGCCGGGGAGGCGCGCGGCGGTGCCGGCCTCCTGGAGGAGGCGGGTGTAGCGGCGGGTGATGACTTCGCGCATGGCGTGGGGGTCGTCGTTGGTGACGGTGCGGATGCGGAAGCGGCGGTAGCGGCGTTTGTCGGGGAGGCCGTTGACGGCGACGACCATGGAGGCGACGGTGTGGGTGCCCATGAGGTGGGAGATGTCGAAGCACTCGATGACGCGCGGGGGCGTGGGGAGGCCGAGGAGACGGGCGAGTTCGGCGAGGCCGTCTTCGGCGGTGGGTTTGGGGAGGGCGGGGGCGTTGCGGGCTTTGGCGCGTTGGCGGGTGAAGGCTTTGAGGGCGAGCCAGGTGTCGCGGAGATGGGCGGCGCGCTCGAAGTCTTCGCGTTCGGCGGCTTCTTCCATGCGGGTGCGGACTTCGTCGATGACGGCGGGGCGTTCGCCGCGGAGGAAGGCGCAGGCTTCGTCGAAGCGGGCGCGGTAGTCGGCCTGGGAGATGCGGCCGAGGCAGGGGGCGGAGCAGAAGCGGATGACGTCGCCCAGGCAGTGTTCGTGGTCCTCGGGGGAGGGGATGAGGGCGCGGCAGCGGCGGAGGCCGTAGCGCTTCTCGGCGAAGTCGATGGCGCAGCGGACGACGGCGGAGGAGGGGAAGGGGCCGAAGTAGAGGGCGCCGTCGTCGCGGATGATGCGGCAGGAGGTGAGGCGGGGGAAGGCGGGGGCGGGGTCGGCGCGGAGGGCGAGGTAGCGTTTGTCGTCGCGCAGGAGGATATTGAAGCGGGGGCGGTAGGTCTTGATGAGGTGGCTCTCGGTGAGGAGGGCCTCGGCTTCGCTGCGGACGGTGCGGATCTCGAGGTCCTCGACGTGGTGGACGAGGCTGCGGAGCTTGGGCGGCGCGGTGCGGAGGGTGGAGGCTCGGAAGTAGCTTTGGACGCGGCGGCGGAGATTGACGGCCTTGCCGACGTAGATGATGGTGCCGGCCCGGTCGCGGTAGAGGTAGCAGCCGGGTTTCTCGGGGAGATGTTTCAGTTTTTCGCGGAGGATGTCATTCATACGGAGAGAAAAAAGGAGACGGGCGGGAGGCGCCGTCTCCTTCGTTCGGGGAAATCCGGCTCCGGCTCAGTCGAAGTGGATGCGCGGATCGATGAGCATGTAGCAGAAGTCGGAGATGAGGTTGCCCAGGAGCTGAATCGTCGCGGTAATCACGAGCATGGCCATGAAGACGGCGTAGTCGTGACCGACGAGGGCGTTCAGGGAGAGCTGGCCCATGCCGGGGATTTCGAAGAGGGTCTCGATGATGACGCTGCCGGCGAAGAGGGCGCCGAGGATGCTGCCGAAGCCGGTGGCGATGGGAATGAGGGCGTTGCGCAGGGCATGGCCCCAGATGGCGCGGGTGCGGCTGGCGCCTTTGGCCAGGACGGTGCGGACGTAGTCGGCGCTCATCTGCTCCATGAGGGAGTTCTTCATCATGATGGTGAGCAGGGCAAAGGAGGTCATGACGTAGGCGGTGACGGGGAGGACCATGTGGTAAGCGCGGTCCCAGAAGAGCGTCCAACCGCCCGCGGCCACGGCCGCGTCACTCTCGAAGCCGCCGATCGGGAAGACGTCCCAGAGGCCGTCGATGGTGCCGGAGAGGAACATTTTGAGCACCATGCCGACGGCGAAGGCCGGGATGGCGTAGGCGGTGAAGACAATGGCGCTGGAGGCGAAGTCAAAGGGGGAGCCGTGCCGCAGCGCCTTGGCTATGCCCAAGGGTATACAGATCATGTAGGAGGCGAAGAAGGCGATGATGCCGAACCACATGGAGACGGGCAGGCGGGAGCGGATGAGCTCCCAGGCCGTGCGGTCGGGGTATTCGTAGGACTTCATCCTCATGCCGAGGCAGTTCTTGAAGGCCCAGTCGGTGTACTGCTTCCAGATGGGCTGGTCGAAGCCGAACTGCTTATTGAGCTGTTCGCGCACGTCCTCGTTGATCATGGCGGCCTGAGCGCCGCCGCCGGCTTCGCCGCCGCCGCCCATGCCGCGCATCTGCGCGAGTTTCATCTCCACCGGGCCGCCCGGAAGGATGCGCGTCAGCATGAAACAGACGATCGTGATGCCGAAAAAGGTCGGCACAATCAACAGCAGTCGGCGGATAAGATACTGGAGTCTATTCATAACCTGCTTGCCCTTCGCGAAAAAGATGGCACCAGTCTAGCAAAAAGACGGCGTCCTGTCTGCCGTTTACGCGGGCCTGCGTCCGAAAGAGGCCGTGACGATTCGGGCGGGGCGCGGGCGCGGGGAGGCAGGGCCGATGTGGTATACTGGTCGGCAATGCCCGGGCGGAATGGTCCGATACCGGAGAAGGAGCCTTTGGCTATGGCACTTGAACTGAAATTCTATGGTACGCGCTCGACATGGCGCGACGTGGCTGATGCGGCCCGCACGACCATCAACCGCGACCAGGGCACGGGGGAGCCCACCTCGGCCTGGAAGAAGCGCCTTCTGCTCTCGGAACACTCCCCGATCCGTCAGCTTGTCTTCCGCTGGAAGTGGGTGGGGCTGAAGAGCTGGGTCAGCGTCCATCTGGTGCGGCACAAATTCGGCATCGACCACTTCGTGGGCACGCAGCGCTCGGACCGCACGGGGATTGACCGCAATGCCTCCCGTCAGGATACGCCGGTGACGCACGAGTGCATCGCCAACGCCCAGGCCATCATCAATATCTCCCGCAAGCGTCTCTGCATGCAGGCCTCGCCCGAAACGCGTCAGGCCTGGAAGATGGTCGTCGATGCCATCGCCGCCGAGAATCCTGAGCTTGCGTCGTGCTGCGTGCCGGAATGCGTCTACCGCGGGTTCTGCCCCGAATTCAAATGCTGCGGGTACGCCAATTCGCCGGCCTTCGCCGAGGCGGTCAGGGCTTATCGCGGCGGGGCGCGCGACAACAACGGCTGAGATGCGCCTTTCACCCCTTTTATCGTATCGACTTTGTTTTAAGGAAGGATAGATTTCATTATGCTGAGAGCATGCGATCTGAAGCGCGGCGGTTTTGTCGAGATCAACGGTGTCCCGCACCAGCTGGACAGCCTGCAGGTGACGAACCCCAGCGCGCGCGGCGCGGCGACGCTGTACCATTTCCGTTTCCGCAATCTGGTGACGAAGGCCAAGCTTGACCAGACGGTCAAGGGCGACGCACTCTACAGGGAGGCGGACTTTGAGGTCCGTCCGACGCAGTTTCTCTATGAAAATCAGGGCGTCTATTCCTTCATGGACCAGGAGTCCTATGACCAGTTTGAGCTCACCGAGGACGACGTCGCCTCCGTGAAGTGTTATCTGCTGCCGGACATGGAGGACCTGAAGGCCATCGTTTCCGACGGCAAGGTTCTGGCCATCCAGCCGCCGCAGAAGGTGACGCTCGAGGTGACGGTCTGCGACCCGGTCATGAAGGGCGCTTCGGCCACGGGCCGCGGCAAACCGGCGACCTGCGAGACCGGCCTGGTCGTGACCGTGCCGGAATACATCGTCATGGGCGAGAAGATCGTCGTTGACACGGCCACCGGCGAATTCTGCGCCCGCGCCTAAGAAAGAAGAACCGTTTTAAGGAGACTTATCATGTCTGAAGCATGCACCCACAACTGTGAGACCTGCGCCAGCAAGGGCCACTGCACCGAACCCAAAGAGGATCCCGTCGGGCCTACCCTGGCGAAGATCGGCCATATCCTGATCGTCCTTTCCGGCAAGGGCGGCGTGGGCAAGTCCACCGTCGCGGCCAACATCGCCGTCGGGCTGGCCGGCCGCGGCAAGCGCGTCGGCCTGCTGGACGTCGACGTGCACGGCCCGAGCGCCCCGAAACTTTTCGGTCTGCAGGGCCAGCGTGCCATGGGCGACGGCGAGAAACTCCTCCCCGTCGAGGCTTACGGCGTCAAGGTCATGTCCACCGGCCTGGTGCTCGACACCGACGACGCCCCCGTCGTCTGGCGCGGCCCGCTCAAAGCCGGCGTCATCCGTCAGTTCATCGGCGAAGTGCGCTGGGGCGAGCTCGATTACCTCGTCATCGACTGCCCTCCCGGCACCGGCGACGAACCGCTCTCGGTCTGCCAGCTGATGCCAGAGGCCGACGGCGCGGTGCTCGTCACGACGCCTCAGCAGGTCGCCACGCTCGACGTCTCCAAGTCTGTCGTCTTCTGCAGGCAGCTCAATATGCGCGTCGTCGGCGTGATTGAGAACATGAGTGGCTTCACCTGCCCCTGCTGCGGCACCTTCACGCCCATCTTCCGTACCGGCGGCGGCGAGGAGCTGGCCAAGCGCTACGGCATCCCTTTCCTCGGGCGCCTTCCCATCGCCACCGAGATCGGCATGACCGGCGATGCCGGCACGCCCTTCGTCGTAACCGAACCCGCCTCTCCGGCGGCCAAGGCCTTCGGCGAGATCATCGACCGCATCCTGGCCGACGCCCGCTGAGGGCGCCGGTCACGGCCCTGAATCATCCCCAACCCCATCGGAGGACCGCATGATCCGTACAGCCTGTCTTGCCGCGTTGGCCTCGGCGTTCGCTTCTGTCCCGCTCCGCGCGCCGGCTCAGGCGCTCCCGTCCGTGGGCGGGTATGCCATCGTGGCCGAACAGGCCGTGCTGGACGATCCGCAGTGGAAGGAGGTCACCGACGCCCTGCTGGCCAAATACCCGCAGGCGAAGGTTTATGCCTTCGGCAAGAGCCCGGAGGAGGTGCGCGAGGCGCTGGCGGCGGAGCTGCCGCAGTACACTGCCGTGGTGGTGCGCCCCGGGACGGCGACCGACCTCTTCGTGCTGGACCTGCACAATCTCTTCCGCCGGCTGGACGGCGATCCCTGGTGTGACACGCTCTGGAGTATCGTCACCGGGTACGACGCCGAATCGGCGCGCGTCCTGGCGGCCGCCGGGCCCATTGCCGTGCGCAGGGGCCTGGACTGCGCGGGGACCGACATCACGGCCTTTGAGGAGGCCTGGTTTTACACCGAGACGGCCCGCGGCACGTTGAAGCACTGGAAGCGCGGCGCAATGGCCGAACCCGAGGCCGTCCCCTGCGATACCGACAATACGCAGGGCTTCCTCGAACGCCTGCAGCGCGACCGGGTGCAGTTTCTCGCCACCAGCGGCCACGCCACCGAGCGCAATTGGGACATGGGCTACTGCGGTCCGAATCTCTGGCTCTCCCACGA
>CALXSH010000056.1 GCA_944391065.1 uncultured Kiritimatiellota bacterium
GCGCCGAGCTTGTGGGCCATGGAGTGGCAGAGGCCGAGGAAGGCGTTGGCGAAGGCCATGCCGGCGATGTTGGAGGCATAGTGCATCTTCTCGCGGGCCTTCTTGTTGGAGGCGCCTTCGTCGTAGCTGAGCTTGAGGTACTTGAAGACCAGACGGGCGGCCTCAAGGCTGAGCGCGTTGGACCACTCGGTGCTGAGCACGGAGACCATGGCCTCAAGGGCATGGGTCAGGGCATCGATACCGGAGTAGGCGGTCAGACGGCGCGGCATCGTGAGCACCAGCTCGGGATCGGCAATGGCGATATCCGGGGTGAGCGCGTAGTCGGCGATCGGATACTTCTTGTGCGTCTTGGAGTCGGTGACGACGGCGAAGGGCGTCACTTCCGAGCCGGTGCCGGAGGTCGTGGGGATGGCGACCATGATGGCCTTGGCGCCGAGTTTCGGGAAGGTGTAGATGCGCTTCTCGATATCCATGAAGCGCATGGCCATGTCCTCGAAGCGGGCCTCGGGGCACTCGTAGCGCAGCCACATCATCTTGGCGGCATCCATGGGCGAACCGCCGCCGACGGCGATGATCAGGTCGGGCTTGAAGGAGTTCATGCGCTCCAGACCGGCGTCGATCGTGTCGGTGTCCGGGTCGGGCTTGACTTCGTGGAAGATCTCGAAGTCGACGCCCATGGACTCGAGGACGGAGGTCACCTTGTCAATGTAGCCCAGATCGAAGAGCGGCTTGTCGGTGACGATGAAGGCGCGCTTGCGGTCGGTGATTTCGCGCAGGGCGAAGGGCAGGCAGCCGTACTTGAAGTAGACTTTCGGCGGGACCTTGAACCACAGCATGTTCTCGCGGCGCTCGGCAATGGTCTTGATGTTCATGAGATGCTTGACTCCGATGTTTTCCGAAACCGCGTTGCCGCCCCAGGATCCGCAGCCGAGGGTCAGGGAGGGCGCGAGCTTGAAGTTGTAGAGGTCGCCGATGGCGCCCTGGGAGGCCGGGATGTTCACCAGCACGCGGGCGGTCTTGGCCATCGCGCCAAAGGCGCGGATGCGGTCGGTATTGCCGGGGGCGGTGTAAAGGACCGAGGTGTGGCCCAGGCCGCCGCACTCGATGAGGGACTTGGCCATCGCGGCGCCTTCCTCGAAGTTCTTCGCGCGGTAGAGGGCCAGCACGGGGGAGAGCTTCTCGTGGGAGAAGGGCTCTTCCGGACCGACGGTGATTTCTTTGGTCTCGCCGATGAGCACCTTGGCTTCCTTCGGCACGGAAATGCCGGCCATCTCGGCGATCTTCCACGCGGGCTGACCGACGATTTTGGCATTCAGGCGGCCGTCGACGAAGATGACGTCGGAAACTTTCTTGCGCTCGGCGGGAGAAAGAATGTAGGCGCCGCGGGCCAGGAATTCCTTCTTGACGGTCTCATAGATCGAGTCGACGACGATGACGGACTGCTCGGAGGCGCAGATCATGCCGTTGTCGAAGGTCTTGGACATCAGAATGGAGGAGACGGCCATCTTGTAGTGGGCGGTCTCGTCGATGAGGGCCGGGGTGTTGCCGGCGCCGACGCCGAGGGCAGGCTTGCCCGAGGAGTAAGCGGCCTGCACCATGCCGGGGCCGCCGGTGGCGAGGATGAGATTGGTGTACTTGTGGTGCATCAGGGCCGCCGAGAGGGCCATCGTGGGCTCCTTGATGCAGCCGACGATGCCTTCGGGGGCGCCGGCGGCCACGGCGGCACGCTCAATCAGCATGGCCGCCTCGTAGGTGGCGCGCTTGGCGCGCGGATGCGGGCTGAAGACGATGCCGTTGCGCGTCTTGAGGGCGATCAGGGCCTTGAAGATGGCCGTGGAGGTCGGGTTCGTGGTCGGCACGATGCCGGCAATGATGCCGATCGGCTCGGCGATCTGACGGATGCCGAAGGTCGGGTCGTACTCGAGCTCGCCGCAGGTCTTGACGTTCTTGTAGGAGTTGTAGATGTACTCGGAGGCGAAGTGATTCTTGATCACCTTGTCCTCGACCACGCCCATGCCGGTCTCCTCAACCGCGAGCTTGGCCAGCTCAATGCGGTGGGCGCAGGCCGAGAGCGCGCACGCGCGGAAAATCTTGTCGACCTGTTCCTGGCTGTAGGTGGCGTAAATCGCCTGCGCCTTTTTCACACGCTCCATGAGCTCGTCGAGTTCGGCCAGCGCGGCAGACTCGTCGACCACGGGCTTGGCGGGTTTCACGGGAGCCGCAGGCTTAGCGGCGGGTTTCTTCGTTGCCATGATGATTCTCCTTTAATTGGATAGCAATCGCTGAATCGATACAAAAGTATCGATTATTTTCCCCGTAAAGTCAAGCATAAACTTTGAAGGCCCCATTTTGCGCGGTCCGCCGGGGCGCGCCCCGGCAAACCCGCGCCGATGCGTACGGCAAAGCGCACCCGTCCGGGACGCCCGAAACCCCCTGTCGGCCCCCTCCGTCCGTTGCTATCATGAGGCCGTTGAGCGAAACACCCCCAAGGAAGCCCCCATGATCCGTACGCTGCCCCTCTGCATAGCCGCCGCCCTGGCTCTGAAGGCCTGGGGCGCCGTGACCGATGCCGACGCCAAGCGCATCGCCCTGGACCACGCCGGCGCCTCCGAAGGCGACCCCCGGACGCTCTACGTCGGCCCCGACACCCTGGACGACGACACCCTCGTCTACGAGGTCCGCTTCCACCTGCGCGGTTACCGCCGCGTCTACATCGTCGACGCCGAGACCGGCGGCATCCTCAGCCACTCCGCCAAACGCCTCCCCGGCCTCGACGGCGCCGACGCCCCCGAGGCCGTCCAGACCGACATCGGCGGCACCAAAGCCGGCGCCATCGCCATGGCCGACGCCGACGTCGGCGACAAAGCCAAGGCACTCTGCATCAGCCGCCGCTACAAGGACGGCACCTTCTTCTACATCATCTCCTTCCGCACCGACGGCACCCGCTACCACTACCGTATCGACGCCACCGACGGCACCGTCCTCGAGCGCAGGTCCGAGCCGGACGACGGAGCCCGCCGCCCGGCCCCTCACCTGCCCCCGTGCAGGGCCCCCGCCCGATGACGCTTTGGATTGTTTCGGAAAAGCCCGCAGCCCCCGCGCGCCCCCGACACGCCCTTCGCCGTAACACGCCGCGGCAGCCCTTCAGAGTCACCCCAGACGCACCGGACGCAACCCCTCTTACACAGAAAGGACAGCACAGATGAACACACGACTCCTCACCCTCCTCGGCGTCACCCTGACCGCCCTCTCGGCCATGGCCGCCATCACCCCCCGCGAAGCCGCCCGCCTCGCCCAGGACCACGTCAAATCCGCCCCCAAAGGCCCCATGGCCATCTGTGTCACCCCGGATCTTGACGACGGCCGCCTCCGGTACGACGTCCGCTTCCACGACGGCGCCTACGCCTACGAATGCGAAGTGGACGCCGAGACCGGCGCCATCCTCGACAGCGAGAGCAAGAAACTCCCCGAAGTCGCCGGCTTCCCCGAAACCCCGAAGCGCCCCCGCCCCGAAGGCCGCCGCGGCAAAGCCCGCCCCGCCCCTGACGCCGCCCCCGCCCCGAAAGCCGGCGGCCTCCTCACCGCCGAAGAAGCCAAAGCCGTTGCCTTCGGCGACCTCGGCATCGCCGACGCCAAGCGCGTCAAAGTCAAGCGTGACCGCGACGACGGCCGCGACGAATACGAAATCGAATTCGTCAGCGACGATACCGAGCACGACTACACCATCGACGCCCGCACCGGCGACATCATCAGCCACGAGAGCGAACCCGCCGGCTGGTTCTGAGCGCGCCCGCCCGGCAAACCGCAAAGCCCCCGCACAGCTGCGGGGGCTTTTTTGTCTCCTCCGGCGGCGCGCGGCGGCACGCCCTCCCCTTTCCGGCACCGTCAAATAAGTGCCTGCAACGGCATGGCCGGAAAACTACGCCCACTTTTGAGTCAGTTTACGCCCACTTTTGTGTCGGTTTACGCCCACTTTTGTGTCGGTTTACGCCCACTTCTGAGTCGGCCTGCGCCCACATCCGCTCCGCGCTTCACCGCAGCCTCCAAAAGGGAGGGGCAGAAGGAGGGCCCGGAGGCGTTGCCTTCGCCCCCGCATTGCCGCTGCTTTCAGGACTGCCGGCAGGCCGGTTGTTTTTCGTCAGGCGAGCTTCTCGGCCTTGGCGTCTTTGAGCGTGTGGTCCTTGGGGTCGAAGGCGAGGCCCATGGCATAGACGGTCCTGCCGCTGCGGAGGTAGGGCTCGGCGTAGCCGCGGGCCTTGATCTGGGCAATGGCCGTGTCGGCGGTGTCGGCCGCGGTATTCTTGAACTCAATGACGTAGACGACGTTCGGGAAGGTGAGCACGAGGTCGGAACGCTTGCCGGCGGAGTTGGGCTCTTCGGCTCGGCGCTCATAGCCCGGGAAGAGGGTCATCATCAGGCGGCGGCAGTTGGCCTCCTGGATGGACTCCGTGGGGCTGTACGGGAGTCCGGCGAAGAGATCCTTCAGCAGGGGAAGCGCGTCCCCGGGGAGGCCTTTGAGAAGCGCCTCGCGGAAATCGCTTTGCCACTCTCCGTCGGGACGTCTGACGACCTGATTGAGATAGAGCGCCTCATAGTCGCGGCGGACCTCTTCATTGGGCACCGTCAGCCAGAGGCCCTCTCTGTCGGGCTTCGGGTCGGCAAGCGTCAGATAGCCGGCCTGGAAGAGGATGGCCTTGGCATTGATGGCGGAGAGGTCGGTCACGGCACCCAGAAGCGCGGGCTGGACGGGGAGCTCCTCGTCCGGCTGAATCCGAAGCAGGTCCCCCCGCTTGACCGAAGCCGTCAGCAGAGAGGTGGGGCCGGTCGTCGTCCAGGTCTGCCCAAAGGTCTCGGCCTGACCTGTGGCATCCGGTTTCGAGGTCAGGGCCATGGCGATGGCCACGGGATTGTAGACATGCGCGAGGCTCTTGGGAGAGAAACGGTAGCCGTCATACCAGCGCTTCAGCTCCGCGCGGTAATCTTCGTACGAGAGCCGCATCCGCTGGGCGTGTCTGCGCATATAGCCGTCGAAATAGGCGGTCAGTTCTTCCTCGGTGTAACCCAGCATGTCGGCATAATCCGGGTCCATCGAGAGATCGGCGATATTGTTGAGCGCGGAGAAAAGCGATGCCTGATTGAACTTCGTGACGCCCGTAAGCATCAGAAAGCGGATTGTGGACATAAAAGTCTTCAGCCTGACATAGAGCTGCGACAGCGTGAACCGGATTTCCTCTGCCAGCCCGACCTTCTGCGTCAGAGCATGCGCTATCGGCGCGTCATATTCATCGATCAGCACGACCACAGGACTGTCAGCCTCTCCGAACGTCCGCAGCGCATAATCTAAGACCTGCCCGGCAGTCTTCCGGTCCTCCGGGATGCGCTCCAGACCGGCATCGAGCACAACATCGCGGACTCTCAGGAAGAGATCATCCTTAAAAGCCTCCAGAGAGGAGGCATCCATGTCCGCGAAGTTGAAATGCAGGACCTTGTAGGGCTTCCAGTCGTAGTCGGTCTTGGCGATGGCAAGACCGTCAAAGAGTTCCCTGCGGCCCTCGAAGATGCACCGCAGCGTCGAAATCATCAGCGATTTGCCGAAACGCCGCGGACGGGAGATAAAGTACAGCTTCTGCCTCCGGTCGGAGACCAGGCGATAAAGCCAAGCCGTCTTATCCACGTAGACACTCTCCGTGCCCCGCAGTTCGGCAAAGTCATAGAGGCTGGATGATATCTCTTCCATGGCCAGCAGTATAGCACAGCACGCCGGCACGCTGCGCGTCGCCGCGGCAAAGCGTCCGGGACGCCTCCGTGCGATACGGCGCTTTGGTATACTGGGGGAAACCCAAACGGAGAGAGATTCATGCTGTATCTGCTGAGCGAATGGCTGCAGCCCCTGTGGGGGCCTTTCCGCCTCTTTCAGTCGCACGTCGTGATGATGGGCGGAGGCGCTTTTCTGGCAGCCCTGTGCGTCTGGCTGTGGCTGCCGCGGCTGGCGCGGCGTCTGCCGTGCGACCGGGGCAAGACGGTGACGACGGCCGACGGAAAGACCGTGGCCGTGGCCGGGGGCGATGCCTCGAAGGCGAAGCCGACGGGGGCGGGCCTGCCGATGGCGCTGCTGACACTGCCGGCGCTGCTGCTCTTTTTCCCGATCTTCGCCTATCCCGATTCGCTCTGGGATATGGGGGTGGTGCTCTGCATCTTTCTCTGCATGTTCTCGGGGTATCTGGATGACCGCGCGGACATTCCGTGGGGCGGGCTGAAAAAGGGCCTGCTGGACGCGGCCGTCGCGCTGGCGGCGGCGTACTGTCTCTGCGAGGGGGCTTCGGAGATTCCGCTGTGGTGGCCCTTCACGCGGATTGAGACGGCGGTGCCGGTGTGGCTGTACGTGCCGGTGGCGGGGCTGCTGCTCTTCGGCGCGGTCAATACGACGAACTGCTCGGACGGCATCGACGGGCTGGCGGGGCTGCTGACGCTTTTCTCGCTGACGGCGCTGCTGGTGCTGCTGTACGTGGTGGTCGGCCACAGCACGGTGGCCGATTACCTGCTTATCCCCCACTCCAACGCGGCGGCCAAGTGGGCCGTGCTGGTGGCCGTCTTCATGGGGTCGATGGGGGCTTATCTTTGGTACAACTGCTACCCCTCGCAGCTCCTGATGGGCGACGCGGGTTCGCGGATGTTCGGCATGGTCCTGGGCGTGGCGGCGCTGGCCTCGGGCAATCTCTGCGTCATCGCCGTGGTGGCCCCGATGATTCTGGTCAACGGCGGCGGCGGTCTGATTAAGCTGGCCCTGCTGCGCATCCTGAAGCTCTGCGGCCATCCGGTCACCCGCCCCGCCGAGGGCGAACGCGGCACGGCTCTGCAGCGTCTCTTCTTCAGCGTCACCTTCCCGCTGCACGACCACTGCCGCAAACGCCTCGGCTGGTCGGGCCAGCAGGTCGTCATCCGCTTTATGCTCCTGCAGGCCATCCTCCTGCCCATTCTCTTCCTCCTCTTTATCAAGATCCGCTGATGCGACGCCTCTACATCCTCTCCGCGCTCCTTTTCGCCCTGGCGCTGACGGCCGACCAGGTCACCAAGGTCCTTGTCGAGGGCCGCTTCATGCTGGGCGAGAGCCTGCCTCTGCTGCCCTGCTTTGCGCTGACTTACGTGCGCAATCAGGGGGCTGCCTGGGGGATGTTTCAGGGCGCGCATTATCTGCTGGCGGCCTTCGGCATCGTCGCGATAGCCGCCTGCATCGTTTTCCGGAAGAAACTGTTCGGGCGGCATCCGCTCTATGTGCCGGCGCTGGCGCTCCTCTTCTCGGGCATCGCGGGCAACGTCATCGACCGCTTCCGCCTCGGCTACGTCGTGGACTTCCTCGACTTCTTCTGGGGCAGCGCGCACTTCCCCTGCTTCAACGTCGCCGACACCGCCATCTGCCTGGCCGTCGCCTGGATCATCGGCCTGCAATGGCTTGAGGACCGCCGCAAATGACCGCCGCCGGGGAGCGCTTCCCGTATTGCCTGGCCGGCGCGACGGCCTCCGGCAAGAGCGCCGTCGTCCACGCCCTGGCCAAAGCCACCGGCCGTGCCGTGCTCTCCGCCGACGCCATGCTGGTTTACCGCGGCATGGACATCGGCACCGCCAAACCCACCCCCGCCGAACGCGCCGAGTGCCCGTACGTTGGCCTCGACTGCGTCGACCCCGACACTGATTTCTCGGCGGGCCGCTGGCTGGAGGCCGCCGCGGCCGCCCCCGACGGAGCCCTGGTCACCGGCGGGACGGGCCTCTACTTCTCCGTCCTCCTGCGCGGGCTCGACCCGGCCCCTCCCGCCGACCCGGAGCGCCGTGCGGCCCTCGAAGCCCTGCCCGCCGAAACGCTCTCGGCGCGCCTTGCCGCACGCGGCGTCACCCTGCCGGACATGCGCAACCCCCGCCGTCTGGTCCGCGCCCTCGAAATCCTCGAAGCCGGCCTCCCCCTGCCCCGCGGCTGGACCGAAACCGCCCGGCCGGTCCTCCACGCCCTCCGATGGCCCCGCGCCGTCCTCCACGCCCGCATCGCCAGCCGCGTCCGGCAGATGTACGCCGACGGCCTGCTGGAAGAAACCGCCGCGCTGGCCGAACGCTGGCCGGTCTGGTCCCGCACGGCGGCACAGGCCATCGGCTACGCCGAAGCCCTCGGCGTCCTCCGCGGCACCCTCACCCTCTCCGAAGCCCAGGAGCGCACTGTCATCCGCACCCGTCAGCTCGCCAAACGCCAGGAGACCTACCTCCGCGGACAGTTTGACGTCCGCTGGATCGACTGCGCCCCCGGCGACACAGTGGACACGCTGGCTGCCCGCGTCGCCGACGCCTGGCGGCTCTGACCCCGCATCTCTCCACGAAAGGATACAGCCATGAAGACCAAACCCCTCGTCGTCATCACCGGCGCCAGCTCCGGCATCGGCGCCGCCTTCGCCCGCCGTTTCTCCGCCGAAGGCCACCCCCTGCTCCTCCTCGCGCGCCGCCGGGAGCCCATGGAGGCCCTTGCGCTGCCCGACACCCTCTGCCGCAGCGCCGACGTCACCGACCGCGAAGCCGTCACCGCCGCCATCCGCGAGGCCGAGGCGCGCTACGGCAAGACCGACCTCCTCATCAACTGCGCCGGCATCATGCTCCTCGGCCGCCCCGACACCCAGGCCTATGACGAATGGTCCCGCATGATCGACGTCAATGTCAAAGGCATCCTCACCGGCACCCAGGCCGTTCTCCCCGACATGGTCGCCCGCCGCGGCGGCACCGTCATCAACATCAGCTCCGTCGCCGGCCGCAAGACCTACGACAGCCACGGCGTCTACTGCGGCACCAAATTCGCCGTCCACGCCATCACCGAAAACTTCCGCCACGAGACCGCCGGCAGCAACGTCCGCTTCATCGTCCTGGCCCCCGGCGTCGTCGAAACCCCGCTTGTGACCCACACCACCGACCAGGCCATCAAGGACGGCTACAACGCCTTCAAGGAAACCATGGGCGGCGGCATGCAGCCCGAAACCATTGCCGACTGCGCCTGGTTTGCCTACGCCATGCCCCAGAGCGTCTGCGTCCGCGAAGTCGTCATTGCCCCCACCCGGCAGCCGGAGTAACCCCCATGAAAGTCCTCCTCGTCAACGGGAGCCCCCGCCCGAAAGGCAATACCGCCGCCCTCACCGACGCCCTCGCAGGCCTCCTGCGGCCCGCGGCGCCCTTGTCGGAAGCTTCCTCGGCGCGACGACCTTCTCCGCCGCCCAGTGGCGCACTGTCTGAACCCCATCGTAGTCAACCCCACGGGCTCCGCGATGCGGGGCCCGCAGGCGTTTAGCGGCTGAGGGGTTCAGATGAGGCAGTCGGAGGCGGGGGGCCGGTTGCGGAAGAAGGGGATGAAGTAGATGGGGAGGTAGGTGATTTTGCCGTCACGGGTGACGGTACGGGCGTTGGAGAGGACGAAGGCCTCACGGACGTTGTAGTCGGGATTGGAGACGAAGGCGTTGAGGGCGCTGTGGATGGTGTAGTCCTTGCCCGATTTGACCTCGATGGGAACGGCGGAGAGGGTTTCGTCGTCGTCGATAAGGTAGTCGACCTCGCCTTTGCTCCGATTGTCGTAGTAGAAGAGACGGTAGCCGTGCGCTTGGAGCTCCGAGGCGACGACGGTCTCGTAGAGGGAACCGAGGTTGACGGAGGGAACGTCGTCGAGGATGGCGCGGGCGTTGGTGCCGAAGAGGATGGCGGAGAGCAGACCGGCGTCACTCAGGTAGAGCTTGAGGAGGTTCTTGCCGACCGAGGCCGTCAACGGGAAGCGCGGATCGGAGACGGCCTGGACACTGAGCGCGATGCCGGCCCCGATCAGATAATCGAATTCGTCGCGGTAGTCGGCGAAGGTGCGGCCGCGGCGGTTCTCGATGTGCTGCATCACCATGCGCTTCTTCTTGTTCTCCATCACGGAGGGGATGAGGTCGTAGATGCGGCGGATCTTCAGGCGGCGCTCGGTGTCGTACTTGGAGGCGTCGGCACCGTAGTAGCCGTGGATTTCCTCTTGGACGGCGCGTACCCGCACAATGTTGTGGGTGGAGAGGAAAGCGTTGACCGCGTCCGGCATGCCACCGACGAGGAGGTAACGGCGGAAGAGGCCCATCAGGCGTTCGTGGGTCGCTTCGTCCGGAGAGGTCCGCGAACGGAAGAGGGCCTCAAGGGCGGCGAGGGCCTCGGCGCTAACGCCGTTGGCCATGAGGAATTCCTCGAAGTCGAGAGGATACATGCGGACACGGCGGATGCTGCCCATCGGAATGGAGGGGGTTTGCGCGAGGGTCACGCCCAAGAGGGAACCGCTGGCGACGTAGGCAAAACGGCGGTCCTGCGCGAGAAATTTCAGCAGGGTCAGCAGATGGGGGTAGGCCTGTATTTCGTCGATGAAGACGAGGGTATCCTCCGCGGTCCCCATCCGATTGCCGGCCACCAGACTCAGGCGCAAATAGAATTCCTCGACAGTGCGAACCTCGGCAAAGAGCTTCGGACCGAGCTGGTCCTCAATCAGGTTGATTTCAATGAAATGCGGGTAGCGCCGTTGCCCCACACGGCGCACGGAGGTGGTCTTGCCGACCTGTCGGGCGCCGTCAATCAGCAGAATCCTGGCGCTATCCGTGCGTAAGTGTTCGTCAATCAAGGCTTCTATTTTGCGGTAAAGCATCGTCTCAAGGCCTTTCTCTGTGACATTTCAACGCCATTGTACACGCAAAATCATGACATTTCAATAGAATTCACCTCCGAAAACCATGACATTTCAACGGATTCCAGGCTCGAAAAGGGTGACATTTCAATAAATCGGGAATCAGCGCTTGAGTTCCTGAAGGGCCTCTTCCACCGTGAAGCGCCGGGTTTCGGGGTCACGGGCGAGGCGCTCGGCCTCGCGGAGGGCGGCCTTCTTCCTGCGGAGGCGGCGGAGGGTGAGGTCGAGGAGGACGGCGACGGCCTGGAGGAGGGCGCAGACGAACAGAAGGTGGAGGGAGGTCTGAAGTCGGCTGTCGGCCAGAAACCAGAAGAGGAGGACGTTGACGCCGGTCAGGGGCACGGTGTAGCGGAGATAGCCGAAGTCGTTTTCGGCGGAGCAGCGGGTAAACCAGACGGAGAGGGCCATATTGAGGCCGGTGACGGCGGTGAGGTAGGCGCCCCAGGGTGCGGCCCCGACGTAGGGGGCGTAGGCCGGCAGAAGGCGGAAGAGGGGCGGCAAAAGGAGCAGGAAGAGGCCCGCAAGAAGGAGACTGCCCAACAGAACGGCCAGGGCGGCAAAAGCGCCCGTGCGGGCCCAACTGCGACCGGCGGCATGGGCTTCGACGGCAAAGGGAAAGAGGACGGCAGTGACGCCGGTGGTGCAGTAGGCGGCGATTTCGGCAAAGCGGGTCAGCAGGTAGTAGGCGCCGGAGGCCTCGTCGGTCATGCGGGCCCGGATGAGGAGGGCGACGGCAAAGGTGCCGAGGGCTCCGACGCCGTTGCCCACAAGGATGCGGAGGCCGTAGCGGCACATCTCCCGGAGGTCGGCGCGGCCGAGCGGTTCGGCGGCCACTGGGGTTTCCGGGCAGGGTTCGCGGCGTTCGCGGCCGAGCACCCAGAGCGCAAAAAGCAGCGTCACGAGGGCGGGGGTGAGCTGGCCGAGAAAATAGCCCGTCATACCAAGCACGGGCAGGAGCAGCAGCAGCGCGGCCAGGCGCAGCGGGGCTCCGGCAAGATTGGCCGCTGCCATGGCCCCAAAGCGTTTGCGGGCCTGGAGGGCGGAGGCCGCCACCGGCAGAAAGGCCATAACGAGCCCGTAGAGCGCGGCCAGTGCCCCGGCCGCGGAAGGCGCCGTGCGGAGAATCCGAAAAAGCCAGGGCAGCAGCGGCCAGGCGGCCAACGGCGTCAGGACCGCCAGCAGGAGGGAGAGGCCAAGGGCCCAGCGGCCGATCTGGCGGGCCCGCCGAAGTTCGCCGCGGGCCATAAACCGGGCGTAGCTGCGGACAAAGACGGTGAGGAAGACACCGAAAGGCACGGCGACGGCAGCGCCAAAGCCAAGCATGGGGAGGATGGCGCCGAGTTCGGCAGGGGGAATCCAGCGGGGCACGACCCAAAGGCCGCAGACGGCGTGGACGGCGTCGGCGAGACGGGTGGCGACAAAGAGCAGAAGCGTGGCTTTGAGGAAGGCGCGCAGCGGAGCGCCTCCTTCCCCGGCGGGAAGAAGGCGCGCAAAGGCTCTGGGAAGGAAACGCACGCGCAGGCCTCAGCCGACGGCGGCAAAGGGTTCAAGAAGGATTTCGAGGCGCATGCCGCGGGAGGCTTTGAGCAAAACGGTGTCGCCCGGGCGGAGGAGGAGCGGAAGTTCCTCCGCGGCCTGGGCCGTGGTGGGATACCACACGGTCTGGGCGACGGGATAGCCGGCCTCGACGGCGCCTTCAATCAGGGCGCGGGAGGAGGGCCCGATGCCGACGAGGAGACGCCA
>CALXSH010000057.1 GCA_944391065.1 uncultured Kiritimatiellota bacterium
AAAAGTCCGAAAATCGATTCGCCAACGAACTCGGCTTCCCCAATTTCGCCCTCGCTTAAAAAATGTCCGATTCCCAGTGTTTTCCGGCTGGGATTGACGGAGATGGGCGGGGCTTGCTAGACTTGCGCTGTCTTTCGGAGGGGACGCTCCCTCCGTGGGTGGCCCGCCGGGACGAAACGGCGGGCATTCGTGAACAGGAACGAAAGGAACAACAGAATGAAGCATTCTCTGCTGACGGCCGCGCTTGTGCTTGGCGGCCTGGCGATGACCGGGTGTGTCGGACTGACGCAGAACAACGGTTTCCCGAGCGCGCCCGCCGGCGTGATTGTGGCCGACATGAAGGTCGCCTCCATGGTTCAGGAGCGTGACCCCGGGCGTGCGTACAAGGTGGTCAAGGAGAAGGTGACGGCTTCCGCGGAGTCCGTCTGCTATCTCATGCTGGTTTCCCAGGGCGACGTCTCCTACGCGACGCTGAAGAGGAAGGCGCTGGAAGGCCTCGACGCCGATGACGTCATCAACCTTGAGGTCGATTACCAGCACAACAACCTGCTCGGTATCATCAACAAGGTGACGACGACCATCACCGGCACGGCGATCAAGTACAAGTAAGTTGCCTCCGGATGGCATCCGATGAAGGGTCGGTCCCGTTGGGGGGCCGGCCTTTTTGTTGCGGCGGACCGTGCAGTAGCGTGGGCAAGCGGCGGGAAGGCGGAGGATTTTGGCAGGTGCGGAGAGTGATGTGCTATACTGCGCGCAACGAGTATAAGGAGTTACATATCGTATGATGACACGTACAGTCTTTTTTGTCGCGGCCGCGGCCGCCACGCTGGCCGCTTCGGCCGGGTGCAGTGACAGCGGTGAACCGCAGACCCCGCCCACCGGCGTCGTGGAGAGCGATATCGTCAAGATGCCGCTGCCGATGAAGGATACCGACGCGGTGGCGACGGTCGGCGACAGGACGCTGACCTGGGGCGAGCTGAATGCCAAGGTCGACGGGCAGCTGAAGATGTTCCAGCAGATGCAGCCGGTGCCGTCGGAACAGCTTCCGATGGTCAAGCAGCAGCTCCGCCGCGCGGAGACCGCGCGCTTTATCGAGGAGAAGGTCTTCGACCATGCGCTGGCGACGTTCGGCACGACAATCGACGACGCCTACCGCGCCGAGCAGATGAAGCTGACGGAGGCGCGCGCCGGGATGTCCTTCGCCGATATCCTGAAGTCTTCGCCGATGGGCGAAGAGGAGACGCTGAAGATCGCCGAACGGACCTGGCTGGTCAACAAGATGATCGAAGAGCAGGTTGTCGGCAAGATTGTGGTGACCGACGACGAGGTGAAGGCCGAGGCCGAGAAGATTGAGGCCAACCGCGCCCTCGTGAAGGAGGAGATGGAAGGTTACGCCAAGGCCATCGCCGAGGGAACGTCCACGATCGAGAATCTGGCGAAGGCCAATTCGCTGATTGCCGAGCCGCAGGAGTTCCCGCTGGCGCAGATGCCCGCCGAGATGAAGAAGATTCTGACCGAGACGCCCCTGGGGCAGGTTACGGCGGTGACGGAGATCCCCGGCGCGATCGGCCTCTTCAAGGTGCTCGAGCGCGACGACGGGACCGATACGGCCAAGGCCGTCGAAGAGGCCAAGGCGAAGATCGAGGCGGCGCGTCAGCGCGTCTTGGGCGGCGAGGATTTCGCCGCGGTGGCGCGTGAGGTTTCCGATTGCCCGAGCGGCAAGCGCGACGGCGGCAACCTGGGCGAATTCGGGCGCGGCATGATGGTGCCGGAATTCGAGAAGGCGGCCTTTGAGCAGCCGGTCGGCGAGGTCGGTCCGGTGATCGAGACGTCGTTTGGCTGGCACATCGTCAAGGTGACGGCGCGTGACGACGCGGCCGGGAAGGTGACGGCTTCGCATATCCTGGTGATGCGTCCGGAGGGCGGCGCCAAGGCCAAGGCCGTGGCGCTGGTCAAGCAGTACCCCGCGGTGATGCCGCCGGAACTCATCCGCAATCAGCTGCGCGGCCTGCGTCAGCGCGATGCCGTGGCGAAGTTCTTCAATGAGCAGAAGGCCGCCGCCGGCGGCGTGACCTGCCCGCTCTATCCGGAGCTGGCCAAGTAATCCGATGCGGAGGCCGACCGACGAGAGCTCTGTCGGGCCGTGCGCCGGCGGGGGCACACCGGAGCGTGCGCTCCCGCCGACCGCTTTGACGGAGGGTGCCGCTCAGCAGCCCGCGGGGCTGTGGGCGGTGCTGGCACGCTGTCCGCTGCCGTTGGCGCTGCTGGCGATGCCGACGCTGACGGTCTTTTTCACGTCGGTCGGGTTTCTCTTCGATCTGGGGGTGTCGGGGTGGAGCGCGGCGCTGGGGCTTTGCGGGGCCGCGGCGCTGGCCTATTACGGCGGCAGCGGTTGGTGGGACGGGCTGAAGCGCGTCGGCTGGCTGGTGCTGATTCTGGCGCTCTGCCTGGTGATCGATTCGTGTTTTGTGCTCTTCTCCTGGTGGGACGCGCAGGCCTATCACCTGCCGGCGGCAAAGTTCCTGCTGGATGGGTGGAATCCCGTCTTTGACGCCACGCGCGAACGTCTGCTGGCCGTGACGGGGGCTTCGCCGGAGAGTTTCAACCCCTATCACGTGGCCTATCTGCCGCGCGCCGGCTGGATTTGGTCGGCGGTGACGGGGAGCCTGACGGGCAATCTGGAGTCGGGCGATTCGCTGATTTTGCTGACGGCCGTCGCGCTTTGCATGCAGGTTTGGCAGGTGACGCCGTTGCTCTTCGCGCAGGGGCGGTGGAAACGGTTCTTCTTTTCCTCGCTGGTCGTGCTCTCGCCGGGCGTGGTGGCCAGCGTCTTCTGCGGGGCGCAGGACGGCACGCTCTATATGCTGCTGCAGATGTTCATGCTGGCGGCCTGCGCGTACCGCAAGACCCATCAGCGCGTGTGGCTGGGATACATCGCGCTGGTGCCGGTGCTGGGGTGCAATCTCAAGTTCAACGGTACCATCTCCATCGCTCTGACGGCGGTGATCTTTACCATTCCGATCGCCTGGGCCGTCCTCCGGCAGGGGGCCAAGCGCAAAATCATCCGGCGCTGGATCATTGCCTGCGCAGTGGGGTTCGGCCTGGCCGCGGCGGTGGGGCTCTCGCCCTATCTGACCAACTGGGTCAATCACGGCGGTCCGCTTTACCCGCAGCACAGCTTTCGCGCCGACGAGCCGCTGCCGGCGATGACGGCGGACTTCGATCTGCTTAACGACGACGCGGCGGCGATGGGGTATTTCGGCCGCGTGACCAATGCCTACCTCTCCAAGTGGCTGGCGCACCGCTATTATGAATGGAAGCTGGGCCGCAAGCCCTTCAACCCCGTCTTCCACCTCGACCAGGTGAGCGGGCTGGGGACGGGTTTCCGCATTGTCATGGTGCTGTCGCTGATGACGCTCTGTTTCACGCGGCGCTGTGGGACGCCGTGGCTCCTGGCGTCGGTGCTGGTGACCTCCTTCCTGCTGAGTCCGCGGTACGTGGGGTATGTGCGTTACGTGCCGCAGCTCTGGCTCTTCCCGCTGCTGGTGGCTTTCAACGCCATGACCGTGAATATCCCGCGTTCGCCCTACGTCGGGCGGGCCCTTGGCGTCATCATCATGACCATTATGGCCTCCTCGACCTACATTTTCGCCGCGGGCAAACTGATCTATTCGATCGGCATGTCGGAGTATGTGATGTCGCTGGTCGACATGATGCGCGTCGAACCCGCCCCGCGTGTCTACGTGCTCTCGCTTCATGACCGCTACCGCGAGGACGGCCGCTGTCTGGCGGCGTGGGAGACGTTGCCGCCCGACATTCCCTCGCAGCACCTCTTCGATACCTACTATCGCACGATGCTGAAGGAGTGCGGGGTCCGCGCGCCGGACTGGCAGACAACGGCCGAGATGCGCGATCTGCGCGCCTCGTCGGCGCCGTGCTTCTATATCGGCGAACATCTCTGGTACTGGCCGCGCAATCCCTCGGCCGTGCGTCAGCCCGACATGCATTGGTATGCCGGGCCGCCGCGCAAGGCCTTCGGCGCCGACTTGGTGACGCTGCTGCCGGGCATCCTGGCCGACCTGCCGCACCACCTCGTCCAAGTGACGAAGCTGCGCCTGGAACAGTTCCGCGTCGCCCACCGGAGTGAGACCCCATGACGGAAACGGCATCGGCGCGGGAACGCCGTTGGCCCGGTCCGGTGTGCTTGGCCGCGGTCGCACTGACGGTGGTGGCCTACGGCGCGGCGCTGCTGTTGGCCCCGCTCAATCAGGACGAGGGCTGGTATCTCTACGCGGCACGGCTGTTCGGCGAGGGGTTGCTGCCGCACCGTGATTTCTTCTACACCCAGGGCCTTGCCCTGCCGGCGGTTTACGGGACGCTGTGGCCCCTGTGGGAACACCTCGGCGTCCTCGGCGGACGTCTGCTCTCGGCTCTCTTCGCCCTGACGGGGCTCTTTCTGGCCGGCGAAGGCGTTGCGCGCCTCTTTCCCGAGGGCTCGGAACGCCGTCTGGCCCGTCTGCTCCTTTGGGCGCTGCTCGGGTGTGGGCTCTATTATGTCACCTTCACGGCCGTCCCCAAGGCCTATGCCCTCTGCACGCTCATCGAGGCCGGTGCCTTTGCGGCGCTCGGCGGGATTACCGGCCGCGAACACCTGCCGCTCCGCGCGGCCTTCGCGGGACTGATGCTCGGTCTGCTTCCCGGTGTGCGGCTCTCGATGGGTATTCTGCTGCCTGTCGCGGGGCTGTGGCTGCTGATCCGGCGGCGGACGTTGGGTGATGCGCCGTGGCTGGCCTTCGGCATGACCGCTCTGGTCGGGTTGGCCGTCGTGTTGGGACCGGAACTTTTCATGTTGCCGGGATTCCTGGAGGCTCAGCGCTTCCATCTGATGCGTGAACCCGCCGCGGGCCCTCTGCTCTCAATTTTGGGGTCCCTCTCGCGCCTCGTGCGCGGCATGCCGCTTCTGGCCGCGGCGACGTTGGGATTCTGCTGTTTCCTGCCCGAGGCCGCGCGGGCGCTGGGACGCGAACGCTTCGCGTCCGTGCTCCTATGGGGATTCTCCTCGGTTATCCTGACGGCTGTCCATCTGGCGGCGCCGGTGCCCTATGACGATTACCTTGTGCCGTCCCTCCTGCCGGCGGCGATGGCCGTGGCGACAGGCTTGGCGGCCTTGCCCTCTGGCGACACTTTCCGGCGGCGCTTTGCCCTGTTGGCCCTTCTGGCCGCTGCGGTTGTCGGGATAGGGGGAGCGGCCGTGGCCGAAGGGTGGATCGTCATCCGCCAGGACCGCTTCTGGCTGACGGTGAAGGAAGAACCCGATATCCTCAGGCTACGCCGCGCCGCGGAGACCGTCCGCTCCGTCGCCGTCGAAAAGGGCCTGCCGCGCGTGCTCTGGACGCAGGATACTTATCTGGCCGTCGAGGCCGGTATGCGGGTGCCGCGCGGACTGGAGATGGGACCTTTCGGTCTGACGGCCGCAGCCGACGCGCCCGATGCCCCGTGGGCGCCGCTGCGGACCGACCGCCTGGCGGAGACCTACGCCGAGGCTGGCGTGGCCGCCCGGTCGGGCTATACGTTTCTGCTCAACGCCCCGCGGATGACCGATCTGCGGCAGGGCGGCACTCGGGATGCGTTGCTGGACGGGTTGCGTCGGGCGTTTCCGGAGGACGTGGCGGTCTTCCCTGATTTCGGTCAACAGCATACGACCCTGACGGTCGCCGTGAAACCATGAAACTTTTCCTTCTTCAACTTGCTGCCGCGCTGCTGTCGGCCGTCTTTCTCGTCTCCCTCTGGGCGCCCTTCGCCGAGGAGAGCGCGGTCTGGTTTGCCCTGGTGCCGCTTCTGCTCGTCATCCGTAAGGTGGCGCCCCGCCGGGCGGCCCTGATCGGGTTTCTGTCGGGCCTGGCGGCTTGGTGCGGTCAGCTCTGGTGGATGACGGCGCTGACGCAGAACAGCGGTCCGTGGTTTCTCGTCTACCCGGCACTGCTGGGACTGAGCGCGGTGCTGGCCTGCTTTACCGCTCTCTTCGCGGTGATGTCCTCGGCCTTCCGTCGGCGGGTCTCCGAGGCGGGTCCTCTGGCGGTCGTGCTGACGCTGGGCGTCGATCCGCTGCTCTGGGCGGCGACGGAGTCCCTGCGTTCCCATGTCTTCACGGGCTTTGCCTGGAATCCCCTCGGCCTGGCCTTCACGTCGGCGGGGCTGCTGCCGCTGGCCCAGGTCGCGGCGGTCGGCGGCGCTTCGGCGGCCTCTGCGCTGGCGGTGGCGGCCAACGGGGCCGTGGCGACCTTCCTGACGCGCATCTGGCGGGCCGTGACGCGCACGCTGCCGGCCGAACGCGCCGGACGGCTTTGGCTGACGGCCGAAAGCGTGCTACCCTTTGTACTGGTTCTCATGGCCTTCGGCTGGGGCCTCTCCCGCATCCGCGCTTATGACGGGACGGAACGTTCCCGGACGGCGACCTTCGTCGTCGAACGCACCGACGTCCCCTGCGTCTTCTCCGATGCCCCCGCGCCAAAACCCTGGGAGACCGGGGCGCCGGATATCGTCTCCTTCTTCAGGGCCGATCTCTGGCTCTGGCCCGAGAGCGCGCTGGCGACGGTGCTGCCTTACGATGGGGAGACGTCCGCGCGGATGACGGCCCTGACCCGGCAGGCGCAGACGCCCGTGATGGCCGGCTGCACCTTCATCGACACGGAGCGGCGCCTCTACAATGCCGCCGTCCTTTTTACCGACCGCGGCGCGGACCTTAGGCAGGTCTATGCCAAGCGCCACCTGGTGCCCTTCGGGGAGTACATTCCCTTTGACAAGACCTTCCCGGTACTGCAGAAGTTTATTCCGACGGGCTTCAGCTGCACGCCGGGCGACCGTGTTACGGCCGTGCGCCTGCCGTCGGGCTTGGTCGTCGGGCCGCTGATCTGCTTCGAGGACACGGTCGAGTCCGTGGCCCGGCAGTCGGTCCTTGACGGGGCGGAGGTCTTGGTCAACATGAGCAACGACGCCTGGTATGCGCCGTCGGCCGAAACGGCCCAGCACGCCCACCAGGCCGTGATGCGCAGCATTGAGACGGGCGTGCCGACGGTACGCTCCACCAACCGCGGTGACAATACGTTCACCGACGCGGTCGGCCGCACGGTGGCCATTGACCGCATCCCGACGCGCGTGAAGGTGACGGAAACGCCCTTCGCGTCCTGCTATCTGGCGTACGGCGAGTGGACCTTCGGGGTCCCGGCCATCGCCTTCCTGGCCGTTTCGGCGGCCTTCTTCCTGTTGGGTTCCGTAAGGAGAGAACGGGTATGAAACGACTCCTGATCTGTTGTGCGACGGCCGCCGCGGCCGTCCTTAGCGCCGGCGACCCGCTGTTGCCGATGGCGGCCATGGCCGCCGAAGACGGCCAGACCGGTTTTGCCGAGAGCACCGCCCGCGCAGTGCTCTCGGCCGAGGCCCTGCCCGATTCGCGTCGCGCCGAAGCCGAGGAAATCCTGATCCGCGCGGCCTTCGCCCGCGGCGACCTTGACGCGGCGGCGAATGCCATCGAGACCGCGCGCCACGTGGCGCCCGACCGGCTCCGCCTTTTCCGCATGACGCTGCTGGCCACCCGGGAAGATTATGCCGGGGCTGCGGCGCTCTACGATCCGACGTTGCTGCCGTCCGATTCGCCTTGGGGCGTGGCGGCGCTGCGTCTGATGAGCATGTGCGAATCCCGCCTGGGCCGTTCCGCAAAGGCCGCCGAATACTGCCGGGCCGTAGCGGCTTCGCCCGCGGCCACGCCGACCGATCTGGCGGCCAACGCCGCCGTCTGGTACGGCGTCGAACGTTCCCCCGACGCCGTCGCCGCCCTGCTGAAGACGCTCGGCGAGGCTGACCGCGGCGGCGCCTGGCTCGCCTGCGCGACGCAGGCCGACGCACTGACCCGCGACGATCCCGAGACGCGCCGCCGCGCGGCCGAGACGTTGGGCGAGGTGCTGTCGCTCGAATCCCTCTCCCCGCAGGTCGTCACGCCCCTGGCCCTGGCGGCCGCTGCGCTCAATGACGGCAACGACCTCTCCGTCACTTACGCCCGCCGCGCCGCGGAGACGGCCAAGACCGACCGCGACAGGTTCAGGGCCCTGACGGCGCTCGGCCGCGGCCTGATTGCTTCGCCCGGGACGGCTGCCGAGGGCGTGCAGCGGCTGACCGAGGCCGTCCGTCTCACACCTTCCGATCCCGAAGCGCCCTCGGTGCTGATGTGCGCGGCCGAAACGCTCGCCGCCCAGGGCCTGGCCGAACAGGCCCTGGAAATCTATCGGCTCTATCTCGACAGCTATGACGAACCGACCCTGCGCGTCCGCATCCTCCAGGGCCGCGGCCGCGCGTTGGCCGATGCCGGCCGTTACGACGAGGCCGTGTCGTCGTTTGAGGCGGCCGCGCGCCTGATGCCCGAGAGCGAACGGGCCCCGCTGCTCACCGAGGCGGCCGACGCCGCCGACGCCGCCAACCGTCCGCAGAAGGCCCTGACGCTCCGCCGTGACATTGTTCGCCTGGCTGCGACGCCCGCCTCCGAGCTTCGCCTGGCCCAGGCCTGCGAGGCCGCCGGTGAGATCGACGAGGCCAAGCGCCTCTACGGCCTCGTGCGCGACGCGCAGAACGCCGACCCGGCCGATCGGGTGGCCGCCGTGCTCCGCCTCGGCGCCCTGCTGACCGCCGAAGGCCGCCTCAACGAGGCCATCGCCGAATACACCTACGCCCGGCAGCGCGAGAATGACCCGCTGACCCAGGCCCGCCTTTCCCTCGCCCGCGGTCGGGCCTACCACGCGCTGGGCGACGCCGTCTCTGCCCAGAGCGACTTTCGCGCCGCCGCCAAGGCCGACGACCCGTCCGTCGCCTCCGAAGGCAACTTCTTCCTCGTGCTCAGCCTTTACAGTCTGGGCGAGGACGACCGGGCCCGCCGGTTGGCGGGCGAATTCGCCGGACGCTATCCCGAATCCGGGCGCATCCCCGATATCGCCCTCTGGTTGGCCAAAAGCGAATTCAACCGCGGTGACTATGGTGCGGCGCTGAAGGGCTTCGAGGATTTCGTCCGCCGTTGGCCCGATGACGCCCGGGTACCGCTGGTGCTCGGCGTGGCCGCGCAGGCCGCCTATCACGCGCAGGATTTCCTCCGCGCCGTCGAACTTGTCGGTACGCTGGCCCAGCGCGCCCCGGAGTATCCTCGCCTGGCCGACGCGCGTTTCCTCCAGTGCGAGGCCCTGATCGAACTGGCGCGTTACGGCGAGGCGCGCGAACTCCTCGATGCCCTGATCCGCCGCAATCCCGACGCAATCTGGCTCGGTTCGGCTTACGGGCTCAAGGGTGACTGCCTTTATACGACCGCCACCGACGACGCGTCGCGCTATACGCAGGCCCTGGACGCCTACCGCGAGGCCTTTGGCCGTCTTGGCGAACATCCCGCGTCCGCGGTCATGTATCTCTACAAGATTGGCCGTACCCTCGAGAAGATGGGCCGCCGCGACGAGGCCGCCGACCAGTACATGCGCCTTCTTTATCGTCTGCTGGCCCGGCCGGCGGAATGCTCCGACGCCGTGGTCCCCTGGGCACGCAAGTGCCTGGCCCAGCTGCGTGCCATCGAGCTCGCCCGAGGCAACCGCATTCCCTTCGAAAACCTGATGCAGCGTATCCGCCAGTCCGGACTGCCCCTTTCCTGAGGGGCCGGGCAGGTAGAGCGCAGCCGCCTTTGGTAAAATCATTACAATTTTCAATCCTTTACCGGAGTTCCGAATCATCTACGGAGAAGCCATGAACAAGTGCACCGTCAATGTCGAGTATGGCGTCGATCTCTTCAACGAGACCGTCATGCGCGAGTATCTCGCCAAGGACACTGTCGAGACCCTGCTGCGGACGGTCAATGAACACGTTCCGCTGGATCCCGCCATCGCCAACGATGTCGCCCACGCCATGAAGCAGTGGGCCATGGAGCGCGGTGCGACCCACTTCACCCACTGGTTCCAGCCGCTTACCGGCAGCACCGCCGAGAAGCACGACGCCTTCTTTGAGCCCACCGGCGTCGGCCAGACCATCGCGCGGTTCTCCGGCAAGAACCTCATCGTCGGCGAACCCGACGCTTCCAGCTTCCCCTCCGGCGGCCTGCGCTGCACCTTTGAGGCGCGCGGCTACACGGCTTGGGACGTCACCTCCCCGGCCTTCATCAAACGCCACGGCAATGGCGCCACCCTCTGCATCCCGACCGTCTTCTGCTCCTACACCGGCGAGGTCCTCGATCAGAAGACGCCCCTGCTCCGTTCCCAGCAGGCGATGTCCAAGGCTGTCCACAAACTGATGGCCTGCTTCGGACAGACCGTCGGCCACGCCGTCGTGACCCTCGGCGCCGAACAGGAATACTTCCTGATCGACAAGAAGTACTACCTCCGCCGTCCCGACCTCGTCCAGTGCGGCCGTACCCTCTTCGGCGCGCCGCCGGCCCGTCACCAGCAGCTTGAGGATCACTACTTCGGGTCCATCCGGCCGCGCGTCCTGGCTTTCATGGAGGAGGTCGAGCGCGAACTCTGGCGCCTCGGCATCCCCGCCAAAACCCGCCACAACGAAGTTGCCCCCGCGCAGTTTGAGCTCGCTCCGATGTTCGAGGAGCTCAATCTTGCCGTCGACCACAACATGATCACCATGGAGGTCATGCGCAACGTCGCCGACCGCCACGGCCTCGTCTGCCTCCTGCACGAGAAGCCTTTCGCGGGCGTGAACGGTTCCGGCAAGCACAATAACTGGTCCGTCTCCTTCGCCGGCCGCAACCTTCTCGACCCCGGTTCCAATCCGCAGGACAACGCCATCTTCCTCGCGACGCTGGCCTCCGTCATTCGCGCCGTCGACCTTCACGCCGACATGCTGCGCTCCTCGACCGCCATCGCCGGCAACGAACACCGCCTCGGCGCCAACGAAGCCCCGCCCTCGATCATCTCCATCTTCCTCGGCCAGGAGCTCACCCAGGTCATCGAGCGCATCGGCAGCGGCAAGTCCACCCAGACCGAGACCGGCGAAGCGCAGCTCCGCATCGGCGTCGACACCCTGCCGCCTCTTCCGCGCGACTCCTCCGACCGCAACCGCACCTCCTCCTTTGCCTTTACCGGCAACAAGTTCGAGTTCCGCATGCCCGGTTCCTCGCAGAACTGCGCCAGCATCTGCATGATCCTCAATACGATTGTCGCCGAGTCGATGCAGTCCATCGCCGGCGTCATCGCCAAGCTCCCCAAGGAGCGCTTCAACGAGGGCCTGCAGAAGGTCATCCAGGGCGTCATCCGCGACCACGGCCGCGTGATTTTCAACGGCGACGGCTACTCTGAGGCCTGGGCCCAGGAGGCCGCCCGCCGCGGCCTGCCCAACCTCCGTTCGACCCCTGAGGCCCTCGCCCCGATGCTCGAGAAGAAGAATCTCGACTTCTTCGACCGCATGGGCGTCCTCAAGCCGGCCGAAATGCAGTCCCGCTACGATGTCTTTATGGAGGCCTTCGAGCGCAAGACCACCATCGAGGGCAAGGTCGCCCTGGAGCTCGCCCGCAGCATGATCGAGCCCGCCGTGACTGCCGAATTCGGCGTCCTCACCAAGGCCCTCGCCAACGCCAAGGCCGCCGGCGTCGCCGCCGGCACCTCCGCCATCCGCGGCGTCGCCGAGACCCTCGGCAACGGCCTCGACGCCCTCCACGACCGCTGCGAAGCCCTCGAGGCCGCCCTGAAGCGCAAGCCTGCCGACGTCATGAAGGCCATGGGAGACCTCCGCGCCGTCGTCGACCGCCTCGAGCTCGACGTGGACGACGCCCGTTGGCCGCTCCCGAAGTACAGCGCCATGCTCTTCGATTACTGAGACCGCCGCCAAACGGCACGGCGAAGGCGGGGACCCACCGGTCCCCGCCTTTCCTTGTGTGCTCGGCATGTACTCAATCTAAAAGGTGAAAGTCCCTAAGTCAGGAGATAGCGCCAAGACAATAGCC
>CALXSH010000058.1 GCA_944391065.1 uncultured Kiritimatiellota bacterium
TGCGCGGCCGCAAGGGTCCGAAGGGTCCGCGTATGGAGCGCCGCGGCATGGACTGCGAGGGCCCTGAGTGCGAGGGTTCGCGTGAGATGCGCGGCCGCAAGGGTCCGAAGGGTCCGCGCATGGAGCGCCGTGACTGGGACTGCGAGGGCCCTGAGTGCGAGGGTCCGCGTGAGATGCGCGGCCGCAAGGGTCCGAAGGGTCCGCGCATGGAGCGCCGCGACTGGGACTGCGAAGGCCCTGAGTGCGAGGGTCCGCGTGAGATGCGCGGCCGCAAAGGTCCGAAGGGTCCGCGCATGGAGCGCCGCGGCATGGACTGTGAGTGCCAAGACTGCGAATGCGGTCCGCGGTTTCGCAGGGGACCGCGTCATCATTGGGACGATGGGGAATAAGCCGATTTCCTGAAGACACACACCGCAACGGGAGTCCTGCATTGCAGGCTCCCGTTTTTGTTTTGGCGGGGTACGGGCGGGTATGGCGAATGGGCTTTTTTGGTATACTGGGAGGGTAACGTATTTCAGTTTGAGGAGTTTTCCATGAAGTTTACCGTGATTCGCAGCCGGATGCTGGATTTGCTTGCGAACGTGCAGAGCGTGGTGCCGGCGAAACCGGCGATGCAGATTCTGACCAACGCAATGATTGAGGCCCGCGAGGGTAAGCTGAAGGTGACGGCGACGAACCTGGAGATCGGGGTCTGCGCGTCGTTGGAAGCGGATTTGAAGATCGATGAGGAGGGAGCGACGACGCTTCCGGTGCGCAAGGTCGTGGAGATTCTGCGCGTGGCGCCGGAGGGTGAGGTGTCCTTCGATATCGGCGGAGACAATATTGCGACGATTGTCACGGGCGCGGCGCGTTACAAGGTGATCGGCCTGGACGTGCGCGAATTTCCGGTGCTGACGGAGGTTGGCGAGGGCGCGAAGGCGTTCACGATGGAACGGGCGCTTTTCCGCGAGATGCTGCGCAAGACGGCCTACGCGGCCGGTACGGACGAGACGCGGCGGATGCTGACGGGCGTGCTGATGAGCTTCGCCGAGGGTAAGCTGACGATGGTGGCGACGGACGGCAAGCGTCTGGCGCTGGTGGAGCAGGAGCTGGAGTTTCCGGCGGACGCGGGGTGCGACCTGATTCTGCCGCCGAAGGCCGTGGCCGAGCTGATGCGGCTGATTAGCACCGAGGGGCCGATGACGATTTACGCGCAGCCGAACCAGATCGCGGTGGACTGCGGGACGTTCCGTTTCCACACGAAGCTGATCGAGGGGGCATACGCGCGTTACCAGTCGGTGATTCCGACGAGCTGCGACGAGCGCGTGACGATCAACCGCGAAGAGCTGATTGCGTCGATTCAGCGCGTGGCCATCATGTCCAATGACAAGACGCTGGCGGTGCGGATGGCATTCTCCGAGGGGACGCTGACGCTCTCGGCCAACTCCGCGGACGCCGGCGAGGCGAGCGACGTGCTGCCGATCAAGTATGCCGGGCGCCCGATGGTGACGACCTACAATCCGACCTACATCATGGACTGCCTGCGCAACCTGGACACCGAAGAGGTGACCTTCGAACTCAGCGAAGGTCACGCGCCGGCCGTCATCAAGTGCGGGATTCCCTTCCTGTACGTGATTATGCCGCTGCGCATCCCGGTCTGAGCGGACCGCGAAAGCGTGTGAGAAGGGCGTGGCCGAAGGGCCGCGCCCTTTGCTTTTTGACGCAGGTCGGAGGGCGTCTTGGGTACGGATGAGGAAAAAGGCCTGTCGACAAGTCCTCTCCTTCGGGCAGGGATCAGAGGGGATGTGAACAGGGGTAAAGACAGGTTATGGACGGAATCATCGACAGGGAAAGGGGAGACTATGCACAGCATCGGCAGGGAGGCCATGAACAGGCGAAAAGGACGGCGCCGGGCCGAGAAGCGGACAAATGAGAGTCAAACCATGAACAGCATTATCAACAATTGTTGATAGTCATTTTAAAAGTTATCAACAGTTGTTCACAAAGCTGTTGATAACTATGAACATTGAAATTATCAACAGCTGTTGATAAGTCTGTTCACAGTTTTAGGACTTGAGTTCTTCGTGGGGAATGGGGTATTTTATGGGGCATGAAGGCATTGGGCAGTCAGATCAAGCAGGCGCGGCAGCAGCGTCACCTGAGTCAGAGCGCATTGGCTCGGCAGGTGGGGTGCAGCCAGAGCGCGCTGTCAATGTTTGAGGGAGGCCGGACGACGGCGCTCAATGCCCAGACGATCGGGCGGCTCTGCTCTGAGCTTGGGCTGCTGGCACCGCATGCCGCGGAACTTTCGGACGAGCCTGCGGGTGTGACGGAGGGAGTGAGGAGTTTCTGTCCGAATCCGGAGTGCCCGTCCAATCTGCCGGCGGTCATAGGCGGGGAGACGGTTTTGGTGCCGCGGAAGCATCTTGCCGCGGAGGGCGAGTGTCACTGCGGGTGGTGCGGCGAGGTATTGGAGCGGGCTTGCGCGTCGTGCGGGGCTCCGGTGAATGCGGGCGGCTTCTGTGCGTCGTGCGGCGGACGGTATGTGACGGTATCGGTGCCTGCCGGCGGGAAGGCCGCGGATTATATTTCCCGCCGCGCGGCGGCGTGCGAGCGGCTGATGGCCTGGGCGGACGACTGACGGCTCCCTGCGGGACGTTGACTGACGCGGATAGGGCCTGCCGAAGATAGAGCGGCGGGCTATTTTTTTGGGAGAATCACGAGCGATGAGTGAGACCGGTTTTCTGAGCGGGCCGATTACGCTGCCGTTGGTGCGCTTTACGCTGCCGTTGGCGGGGGCATTGGTGCTCCAGGCGCTGTACGGGGCGGTGGATATGGCGGTGGTGGGGCATCTGGGGGCGACGGCCGACGTGGCGGCTGTCGGGAGCGGTTCGCTGCTGATGACGGCGGTGACGGCCGTCATTGCCGGGCTTTCGGTGGGGGTGACGGTGCGCCTGGGGCACTGTATCGGGGCGCGCGCGCTGCACCGAGCGGCGCAGGCGCTGGGCGGGACGGTGTGGCTTTTCGGGCTGGGCGCGCTGGCGCTGACGGGGCCGCTGATTCTCGGTGCGCCGTGGATCATGCGGCTGATGCAGGTGCCGGAGGAGGCGTTGGCACCGGCGGTCGCCTATGTGCGGATCTGTTCGGGCGGTCTGGTTTTCATTTCGGCGTACAATGCGGTATCGGCGGTTTTCCGGGGGCTTGGAGATTCGCGTTCGCCGCTGCTCTTTGTGGCGGTGGCGTGCGGGGTGAATGTGGTCGGCGACCTGGTTTTTGTCGGGCCGCTTGGGATGGGCGCGTCGGGCGCGGCGTGGGCGACGGTGCTGTCGCAGGCGGTGAGCGTGGTTTTTTCGCTGGTGTACATCCGGCGGCGGGGGCTGCCTTTCCGGTTTGGGCGGAAGCATCTGCTGGTCCCCGGGGATGCGGTGCGTCGGATTCTGGCCATCGGCGGGCCGGTGGCGTCGCAGGATCTGCTGAATTATCTGTCGTTCATGATTCTGACGGCGATTATGAATTCGCTGGGGCTGCTGGCTTCGGCGGCGGCGGCGATCGAGAGCAAGGTCTTTGCCTTTTTCATTCTGGTGCCGACCTCTTTTATGTCGGCGCTGTCGGCCTTTGTGGCGCAGAACGTGGGGGCCGGCCAGGAGGAACGCGCCGTGGCGGCGCTGAAACGCGCGATGGCGATGGCTTTCGGCGTGGGGCTGATTTCCTTCTGCGCGGCCTTCTTCTTTGGCGAGGTGCTGGCCTCGTTCTTCAATAACGACCCGCTTACCACCCGCGCCACAGCCCGCCTGCTCAAAGGCGCCAGCGGCGAACACCTTATCTTCTCGGTAGTCTTCTGCTTCCTGGGCTTTTTCAACGGCAAGGCGATGACGGTCTTTACGGTGATTCAGGGAGCGGTCTGCGCCTTTCTGGTGCGTCTGCCGCTGGCCTACGAAATCAGTCGGAAGGGGGGCGACGATCTGCTGCCCGTGGGGTTGGCGCTGTCGGCCTCGGCGGCGGTCGCGCTGGTGCTGTGCGCGGGGTATTTTCTGTGGAAGGAAGGGTACGCCGCGCCGGCGCTTCGGCGCCTCAAAAACGTCCTTCGGCGGCTGCGCGACGCGCATGAGGCGCCGGACGCCGGATAGGCCAAGGGGCCTTTCGGAAAGGGTTTCGGAGTGGCCTGAAGAGACCTTTCGGAAAGATGTTTTGCCCTGACGGAAGAAAGGGCCTCAGGAACGTTTCCGGCGGGCTCCGACGGTCTATAATAGGCCCCGTTCACACGGCGTCCGTACGGTTCGGCGCCGTTCCTGCGACCGATTCAGGGAGACCGAAATGACCCAGACGTACCGTATCGAAGTGGACTGCCCCAACTGTGCCCGCGAAGTGGAGGAGGCCGCGTCGCGCTGCCGCGGCGTGGAATCCGTCCGCGTGAGCGTGATGACGCAGAAGATGACCGTGACCTTCGCCGAAGGGGCCGATCCCGCAGCCGTCATGCGGGAAGTGGTGCGGATCTGCCGGAAGGTCGAGCCGGACTGCGTGATCGAAGCGTAAAGGGAGAGGAGCCGCTCCATGGAAGAGACGATTGTCCGTGTGCTGCTTGCCGCGGTTGTTCTGCTGGCGGCCGGCCTCCGCCTCTCCGGCTGCCGGAGGGATTCCGCCATGACGGACAGGCAGAAAACGATGCTGTGGAGGATTCTGGCCGCTGCGCTGCTGCTGCTGGCGCTGCGTGCTGCGGGGCCCTTTTTGGCCGAAACCTTCCCCGCGGCCTGGACGTGGCTTGGCCCGGCCTGTTATCTGGCGGCGTATCTGACAATCGGTCATGACATTCTGCGCAAGGCCGGCAGGGGCGTGGTCAATCGGCGCGTCTTCGACGAGAATCTGCTGATGGCGGTGGCGACGCTGGGTGCGCTGGCGTTGGCGCTTTACGGCGGCGGGGATTATCTCGAAGCGGTGGCCGTGATGCTTTTCTACCAGATCGGGGAATGGTTTCAGGGCTATGCCGTGGGCAGGAGCCGCCGCAACATCGGGGCCCTGATGGACATCCGGCCCGACTGCGCCTACGTCGAAACGGAGGGCACGCTGGAGCGCAGGGCACCCGAATCGATCCCCGTCGGCACCGTCATCACGGTCCGTCCCGGCGACCGCGTTCCGATTGACGGCACGGTGACGGAGGGCCGTTCGCTTCTCAATACGGCAGCCCTGACCGGCGAATCGCGCCTCCGGCCCGCGAATCCCGGCGACGCGGTCATCAGCGGCTGCGTGAACATGGGCGGCGTCCTGAAAATCCGGACCGACCGGCCGTTCGGCGAATCGACGGTCTCAAAGATTCTGGAGCTGACGGAAAACGCCGCCGCCTGCCGTTCGCGTTCGGAGGCCTTCATTTCGCGCTTTGCCCGGATTTACACGCCGGCGGTCTGCGGTGCCGCGCTGCTGCTGGCGGCGGTGCCTCCGGCCGTGAATTGGCTTATGGGCGGGGCTCCGGAGTGGTCGGTATGGGTTTACCGTGCCCTGGGCTTTTTGGTGGCGGGCTGCCCCTGTGCGCTGGTCATCAGCATTCCGCTCAGCTTCTTTGCCGGCATCGGCGGGGCCTGCCGCGAGGGGATCCTGATTAAAGGCGCCAACTGCCTGGAGACCCTGGCCAAGACCCGCACCGTCGCCTTCGACAAGACCGGCACCCTGACCCGCGGAACCTTTGAGGTCGGCGGCATCCACCACAGCCCCTACGCCCCCGAAAAGGTGCTCGAATACGCGGCGCTCGCGGAATCGGCCTCGACCCATCCCATTGCCCGGAGCCTGCTCTCGGCCTACGGCCGCAGGCCGGACTGCGGCCGCGTCAGCGGCATGGAGGAGATCCCCGGCAAAGGTATCCGGGCCCTTGTCGACGGCCACCCCACGGCAGTCGGCAATGCTGCCCTGATGGAGCTTCTCGGTCTGCGCGCGGTGCCCTGCCGCAGTGTCGGCACGATTGTGCACGTGGCCATTGACGGCCGCTACGCCGGGCACATCGTCGTCTCCGACACCGTCCGGCCCGATGCCGCCGAGGCCATCCGCGCCCTCGGCCGGCTCGGCGTCCGGCGCGTGGCCATGCTGACGGGCGACTCGTCAGAAGCCGCCGCCGGCGTGGCCGCCGGACTCGGCATCGGCTGCGTGCGTGCCGGGCTTCTGCCCGCCGACAAGGTCCGCGAAGTCGAAGCCCTTCTGGCCGATGCCGAGGACGGGGAGAAAGTGGCCTTCGTCGGCGACGGCATCAACGATGCCCCCGTCCTCTGCCGTGCCGACGTCGGCATTGCCATGGGGGCACTGGGCTCCGACGCCGCGATTGAGGCTGCCGACGTGGTGCTGATGGACGACAGCCCCCTCCAGGTGCCCAAAGCCATTGCCATCGCCCGCCGCTGCCTGCGCATCGTCTTTCAGAACATCGTCCTGGCCATCGGCCTCAAACTCCTCTGCCTGACACTCGTGGCGCTTGGTCTGGCCGACATGAGCCTGGCGGTCTTTGCCGACGTCGGCGTCATGATTCTGGCGGTGCTCAATGCCATCCGCGCCCTGCGTCCGCCCCGTTCGCGCTTTGGGGCGGCGCGCCCGCCGGCAGAACCGCCGTCCGGCGCGCGGTTGACACCGGTTTTGCGTACCCGCTAAAATCACCGGCAGAAAGAGCAGAAAGGAGCTTTTCCTATGCAGTTTACACAGATCCGCAATGCCACGGCCGTCGTGACGTACGCCGGAAAAAGGTTTCTGATCGATCCGCTTCTGGCCGACCGCTATGCCTTCCCCGGCATTCCCGCGGCCGCCGATCCGACCCTCCGCAATCCGACCGTCGCCCTGCCCTGTCCTGTGCAGACGCTTCTCTCGGCCGACGCGGCGCTGGTGACCCACCTGCACTTCGACCACTTCGACGCCGAAGCCGCGAGGCTGCTCCCGAAATCCATGCCCCTCTTTGCCGCGGACGAAAGCGACGCCGCCGAACTGCGCGGCCACGGCTTTTCCGACGTGCGGACCGTGCCGCCCGAAGGGACGGACTGGTGCGGCATCCGGATCATCCGGACGCCGGCCCTCCACGGCCAAGGCCCCTGGATGGCCGACCTCTACGCCCGGCTGAACGTCCGGTACGCCGCCTGCGGTTACCTTCTCAGGGCTCCCGGAGAGCCGGTCTTTTACCTCGCCGGGGATACGGTCTGGTTTGAAGGCGTCGCCGACACAATCGGCACCTTTTCGCCCGACGTCATCGCGCTCAATGCCTGCGCCGCCCGCCTGCTCCGCGGCGGCCCGATCATCATGGGCACAGACGACGTCTGGCAGGTCGCCATGGCCGCGCCGGACGCCACGCTCGTGGCGACGCACATGGAGGCCGTGAGCCACGCGACGCTGACGCGCGCCACGCTCCGCGCGTTTGCCCGGGACAACGGCTTCTCGGAACGCCTGCTGATACCGGCCGACGGCGAAACCGTTTCGCTCTGCCGCCCCTCCGCCCCTCCCTCCGACACCCCTCCGGCCTCCCATGAAAACTGACGCCGACCCCGGAAGCCGCCTTGCCGAAAGCCTCCGCGCCGTTCCCGCCGGCACGCTTGAAACCCTGCGCGGCAACGCCCCCGCCTCCTTCGGCCTTACCCTGGAAGCCTCCGTGACCGAAGGCAAAGGCCGCGTGACGGTTTACTCCGTCCTGCCCGGCACCGAAGTCGCCTACACCGAACTGCTCGCCCCCGGCATCCGCTTCCGTCACGAGAGCAAACCCGGCATGCTGACCTTTTTCTACTGCCGTACCGGCCGCCTGGGCTGGACCATGCGCGGCGCCACCTCGGTCTACCTCGGCCCCGGCGACATGACCGTGCACAGCGCCGAATGCTGCTCCGAATCCTGCCTCCAAACCCCCTTGGGCTACCTGGAAGGCATCTCCGTGCTGATCGACCTTGACCGCTTGGAAGCAGCCCTCCCCGGACTCCTTCCGGACCTTGGCGCCGACCCTTCCGCCCTCCGCTCCGTCCTGGCCGGAGAGGCCCCCCTGCCCGTGGCCTCCGACACCTCGATAGACAGCATCTTTGCCCCGCTCTTTGCGCTCCCGCCGGAACGCAAAGAAGCCTGGCTCCGCCACAAAGTCCGGGAACTCCTGCTCTGGCTGACCGATTTCCGGCCGGCCGCCGAAGCCTTCCCGCACTGCCCCGCATACCAGACCGAAATCGTCCGCGCCGTCCGCGACGAACTGACCGCCCATCCCGAACGCCGCCCGACCATCGACGAACTCGCCCGCCGCCACTTCATCAACACCTCCGCGCTCAAAGCCGTCTTCAAATCCGTCTACGGCCTGCCGATTGCCGCCTACATGCGCGCTTACAGAATCCGCATGGCCGCCGCCCTCCTGCGCGGCACCGATGCCACCGTCGCCGAAATCGCCGCCCGCGTCGGCTACGGCACACAGGGCAAATTCGCCGAAACCTTCCGCGGCATCTACGGCATGCTCCCGACCGAATACCGCCGCGCCTTCCGCCCCTCCGCGGAAACCTGACCTCCCGCCCTCAGCGCCTGACCGCCCGCCTGACGCACCGGAGAAGTCCGCCGAGCAGCAGCAGGATCAGACACGCCGCAAGCATCGCGGCGAGGCCCGGGCTGTCCTGACGCACCGCCTCCCTGTCATCGGTCGGATCGATGTCAAAGGCCCGTCCGGCACCGCGCGCCATGCGGTCCTTCAGCGCCATCGCCCGCTCCTGGGCATCCTCCTCAAGCACGATATAGGCGGACTCCGGAGTCAGCACGGGGCACGTTTTGGCAAGCTCCCGGAGTTCGTCCCGCCGGTCCAGGGTCCGGTTGTGCGTCATGTGTTCGGCCAGGGCCCACATCCGCGCGCCGACCTGCCAGGGATCCTCCTGCGGCAGCTTCGGCAGACGGGCGCGCGCGGGTTCGGGACGGTAAAGGCCGGTAATGTCATCCCATCCCCCGCCCAGAAATACCGCCTCGCCCAGACGCAGCCCGTGGGCATAGGCATACCCCTGAGCAAACCGCAGCGCCCGCCGCGCGTCGAAGTCCGCCCTCTCCGGCACCTTCTCCGGCGGCGCTTCTAGGACGGCCGTCCCGGCTCCGCCGACGACATAGAGCCCGAATCCCTCCGGCACTGTCTCCGCCCCCGCCGAGACGAAGCAGACCGAAACGGTCCGCCGCTCGTCCTCGCCGGGCGCAACCGCCCTCAGCGGGGTCTCGCGCAGACCCAGCGCAAGCGGTTCCGCGCACCATCCCGGCTCCGGCAGCAGCAGATCGATCTCGAGCCGCCGCGGAGCCTCCGCCAGCAGCGGGAAGACCCGCAGCGAACCCCGCGTCGGCCCGTCCAGCACCAGCAGTGCCGGATCCGCCGCCCGGCTGACCAGCCGCTCATACACCCACGTCGCGGCCCGGCGGTCGCGGAGCGAACCGCTGCGCCAGGTTCCGTCCGGCATCTGCAGCCGCAGACCGACCGCCCAGACGCCGTCGGCCAGCGTCAGCTCGGAGACGAACTCCTGGTCTGCATCCGCCGGAAGCGTGATCTCCGCCGTTACCTGCCGTGTTCCGAGCCCGCGGAAGGCCACCTTGGCCGGCTTCTCGGTCCGTCCGGCATGCCAGAGCGTCGGTCTTCTCCGTCCGGAAGGCCTCCGGTCCAGGAGGCTGCCGGTCCCAAACGTGTCGCGCGGCCTTCCGAAGCGGGCAATGAGCGCATCCATGACATCCTGGCGCGGGTGCATCCCGTCAAAGAGACGGTACCCCGTCCACAGCGAGAGCAGCGGCGCATACGTCCCGTATTCATACGCATACACCAGATGGGCCGCCCGGCGCGCGTCGGCCTCCGGGAGCGGCAGCGTATCGCGTCCCGACGTGTAATCGGGCGCCCCGACATGCTCGATCAGCGTGCGCGTCGCCTCCCGGTCATGCTCCGTCTTCAACAGGAATCCCCCCGGCAGCACGGCCAGGGCCAGTACGGTCGCCCACAGTGGCAGACGCCGTTCGCGCAGAGCCGCCGTATGCACCGCAAAAAGAAACGTCGGCACCAGCACCGGCAGCCCCATCCCGAAAATCAGGATCAGCAGCGCCCCCACCGGCAGCCACGGCAGAAAGACCAGAAAGAAGTAAAGCGTAAAAGGAAACGTCACCCACCGCAGAAAAACCGTCCACCGCCACGCCGGCAGCAGCAGCACCGTCCCGGTAAAAAGCGTCAGCCCGTAGCACCAGAGATTCTGACAGTCGAAGGGAAAGGGAACCGTCCGGTTGAGCAGCAGCCCCCCGAGCGGAAATCCCAGCGTCGGCAGAAACCGTATCGCAAAGGCATATATCGGAAAACGATCCCGAAGCACCCTGTGCAGCCGTGTCATCAGCACCGTGAACCGCATAAACCAGCCCGCGCCCAAGATGCCGAAAACCGTCAGCCAGGCGACCCAAATCAGATCGTGTATCCTCGCGATCATCAGGCAGAACCCGCTCAGGAATCCCATGGTCACCAGCCCCGCCAGCATGCCCCCCATCGGCAGCGCCTCCCGCAGCACCCGCGTCATGCCGTCATCCTCCGGCCGCACCCTCATCGGCTGCCCCGCCAGCACCCACAGCGACATCATCAGCGGGACCGTTATCCCCGCCCAAAGGCAGGCATACACCGGCATCCCGGTCATCCAGGCTGCATCCCCCGTAGCCGACGAAAAAATGCTGATTGTCACGACCCCCGCCATGAAGGCCACCGCCCCGACTGCCGTTTCGGCCGCCGGCCGCCACAGCTCTTTCCTCCCGCGCATACAGCGCACCGTCCCCAGCACTCCCATTGCCGCCAGCCCGAGCGCCGTCACCGCCGCCGCCGCCAGACCCTCCGCCGTGAACTCCCGCGCCGTGTACAGCAGACACGCCTCGGCCGCCAGCGCCGCCAACGGGCAAAGCCCGTGGGTCAGCAATCCCAGCAGACGCATCCAGCCAAACATTCCGCCGCCGTTTTCGTCCTTCATTCGGATCTCCTTTCGCTCATGATCCAGAGCGCGCCCAGCGCCCCCGAGAAAATCATCATCCCCAGCGCCGCATGCGCCAGCCGTTCATAAGGGAACCCCTCCAGCATCAGCGTCAGCCGCGTCGCCGCAATGACCCGTGCCGAATTCACCGCCAGCGTCACCGGCCACGCCGCCCACACCAGCCACGCCCGCCCCCGCAGCACCAAAAGTCCCGCCGCCAGCGCCAGAAACGTCTCCGCAGAACAGCTCCGCCCGACTGCAAACGTGACGCCCCCCACGGCAAACCGCAAAGCCTCCCGGTCCAACGGCACCCCGTACCAGAGCGCCCCCGCCTCTGCCGGCACCCTGCACAGCAGCGCCTCCGCCCATCCCTCCGGCGCCGCCCCCAGCCCCGTCGAAATCAGCGCGGCCGTCAGCACGGCACAGACCGCCCGCCGGAATTGCCTTCCGGAAAAAACAAAACCCAGCGCACCCGACCTCATCATGTCCCCATGGTGGCACATCGCTGCCCCCCTGTCAAACGCCCTGGTTCGACACCCATCGTGGCCCGAAGCGCCTCGGGAGTCGGCGCATGCACAGGGTTCCATCCCTCTGTCAGCAGCCGCATGGCCGGAAGGTGATAGGCCACATTGTCAACCCCCGTTCCGGGGATCAGAATACGGGTTGTGGCCCAGATCGCGCCAAGAAACAGCAACATGAGCCCGCCCTCTTCCCAGTCTATCTTCTGGTCGCCATCATCACATGGCTCTGCAAATGCCAGGAAAAGCACCTCCCATGACCGCCACCCGCGAAGCCCTGAGCGCCGAAGCCCGCAGCCTCCTGCCGTTACGGTCCATGCAAGGCCCCCTTGGGGGCCGGGATTATCCCTCCCGCCCTCATCATGCCCCCATGGTGGCACATCGCCGCCCCCCACTGGGATCATCCCGAGGCCTATGGCCACGTGCCCGACGGGCTCTCTCCCACCGACTGCTTCCACACCTCCGAGGAGAAGGAATCCTGGGCGGAGATCGGGCTCGCGGGCATGGCCGAAGTCTCGGCCGTCTGT
>CALXSH010000059.1 GCA_944391065.1 uncultured Kiritimatiellota bacterium
ACGCAAAGATTATGCTGTATCACATGCTCGGCAACCTCCCTGAGCCGCCGCTTACCCACAGATTCGTTTGAAGAGGCTCTTTTTTGCAAGGATAGGGGGAACTATTCGGCGGGGAAGGCGAGGAGACCCAAGGCATCCATCCGTTCGCTCAGAGTCTGTCCGATTTCGCAGAGGCCGGTAGGGCAATCCGTGATGTTGTTCTTCTTCAGGAAAGCCCGCCACAGAGCGCCCTTTTGGGTGTCTTCGCAGAATTGCGGAGAGAGCCCGACCGGGCATTCCGTCGGCAGCGGCGTCCCCCGTCTGCGGAAGGTCCGTGTCACCGCGGAGCGCAGAATCTCCCCATCGGGTTCAAAGGTTCGGAAGAGCGCCCAGAGGTCGAAATAATCCTTCACGCGGCTGTTCAGCAAGCCAAGCGAGACGATGGCTTCATATTTTTCAGCGATGATGGTGTAAATGGGATAGATTTTGACAGAGGGCGCTTCAAAGCCATCCAGAAGCACCGGATAGTCGATATGTTCCGGGGTCGGATAGACAGCGTCACCGGTGCCGATGTCGAATTTCAGCGTGACTCGGGCTTGTTCCAGTCCGGCGATTAGGGTGACGCGGATACCTGTGTAGTCGGCGTCTTCCCGGATATCTTCGATGAGAAGCGTATCGGGAAAGAAGACAATACCGTCATCCTCGCAGACCTGTCCGCAGATTTCGCTGAAGACATTCCGGATGTGGTCATGAGAGAGGGGCCCTGTCCATTCCAGGTCGGTGTCGCGTGTCGTGCGAAAACGTGCCCCGACCCAGTAGGTGAAGGCCGCGGCACCCTTCAGAATGAAGCGCTCCGCGTAGGGAGTCTTGCCCAGACGGAAGAGAAAGCGTTCGCAGGCGTATCGCAGGAAGCAGTAATCCGTCGCGATCTGTTCCCGCAGCGCATAGGCCGTCAGCCTCGCGCGGACGGAGTGGGCGACGTTGCGGGGGCCCTTTATGCCCATTGCGCGGTTTCCAGATAGGGCCGCATGACATCGAAGACGCGGCTGCCCAGAGCGTAATCGCACAGGCGGTGGCGGTCCACGGAACCCCTCGCGAGAGCCTCGCGGAGCGCGTGAATGGCGACATCCGTGCCAATCTGATTGCGGAACCTGAAGCAGTCCGCAATCGTCTTCTCGATGGAGTAGACCCTGACGGCCGCGCCTCCGAGGCGGACTTCCGTGATACCTTCGGCATGGGTGCCCGCGCCGAAATGGTGATAGTCTACGGGGAGCGACGTCTTCGGGCTGCGGGTCTGCGGCGGCAGCGCGACATGATAGCGGGACGGATTTTCGTCCGTCAGTCGATGCAGCCGCAGCGCGGACTGCAGGCAGAAGACGCCGTGGGGACAGAACGAGGCGATCCAGGCATAACCGGCCGTCTCCGGGTCCGCGTGCCCGGGCGCGATATAGATGCCGGAGGCGATGCGGGTGATGGCGCCCTGCCGGACCGAACGCGTGAAATAGTCACGCGTAAACCCCTCCCGCGCGGCTCGCTCGACGGAAACCGTCGCGCCGCCACGAAAGAGAGCCAGAAACTCTGTTGCCCGTGTTTTCATGCCCTTTAGTATAACCCATCGAGATAGAATATTCCAACAAAACGTATAAAGTTGTCGACGGCTTTATACGTTTTGTCGCGTTTTTCGCTTTGGTCTCCGCCGCTTGAAGACGGCAGGACAGGCTGGACGGGACGGCGGCGGGAGAAGGCGCGGCGGCTGTGCTAGACTGTCGGCAACGGGGATCCGGATGCCGCGGGAATGGCCCGCGGCGGATTGCCGCCGGGAGCTCTGCCATGCGCCGCATCCTTTTGCCGATATTGATGGTGGCCGCCGCCCTTTTGCAGGCGGCCGGGAGTTGGACGGAATTTGTCCGCGAGGAATCTGCCAGGACCGGACGGGACGACCGGATCTTTGCCACGCTGGACCGCCGTCTGAAAGCGTTGGACGAGGCTTCGCCGGAGGAGGCGCCGGCCTTCCGGCTGCTGGCCGCGCGGACGCTGGAAGAGGCCCGTTGGCAGTTTGACCGCGGTGATGCCGCCGGGCTCCCCGAGCCCGGGACGCCGTCGCAGACGTGGACCTTTGCCCAGGCCGAAGCCTTGGCGGAATTGCTGAATGCCCGCATTCTGGACGATGCCGCTCTCTATGCCCGGCTGCCCGGTGCTCCGTTTGCCGCCCTCGGCCGGGACAGCCGTACGTTTCCCGGCGTTACGGCCCTTGGGCTGCTGGCCGAGGCGCCGGCCTTTGACCGGCCGGATGCGGCGGCCCGCCTCCTGGCGGCTGCCGAGGCCGCCGGCGACACCGTGGCTGCGGGGCTGATCCGGTTGCGCCAGGCCGCAGCGCTTCCCACACCCGAAGAGCGCATCGCGGCCTGTGAGGATGCCCTGCGCGACCCCCTGCTGGATGGGGAGCTCCGGGCGCGGTTTCTGCTGCTTTGGGTTGAAAGTCTGCCGCATGAGGACGCCACGGCCGCCCGGCGGGCCGATCTGCTGAACGAGGCGCTCCGGACGGCCTCCGTCCATGACACCTGCGCAGCGCTCCGCAACGCGCTCAACCGCATCCTTCGCAGCGAAATCCGTCTGGACGGTCTGCCGGAGATCCTTCCTCCGGGGCCTTTGTCCCTGCCGCTGAAGTACCGCAATACCGGGACGCTGAGGATTGTCTTCGCAGGCGCTCTGAACCACACCGAGACCGTCCGCCTCCCGGAGACGGAGCAGCTCCACGGCTGGGGCGAAACCACGCTGGCGCTGCCGACGCTGCCCTGCGGCGAGGTTACCCTTACGCTGACGCCCGAATGCCGCCTCGGCGAATCCGCCAAACCCTTTACGCACACCTTTCGGGTCGCCACCTTTTCCGTCGCCCGTCTCACGGATGCCCCGCTGGCCGTTGCCGTTGCCGACACGCGCACCGACCTCCCTCTGCCCGACGCCCGCGTGACCTGGCGCGGTCATAGCGTTGTCACCGATGCCGACGGCATTGCATGCTTTCCGGCGCTGCCGTTGCCCGAAGGCCGCCAGGACGTCTGGCCCCTGAGGGTTGAGGCCCGCGGCGAGACGCTGACGGTTGAGCAGCAGCCGGCCCGGCCTCGGACCGCCGATGCGGATGCCCGCCGCTATCTCTGCGTTACCGACCGCTCCCTTTACCGCCCCGGCGACACGGTACGCTGGGAGCTTATCGTCTGCGGGAGCGACGGCAGGGGGAGTCCCCGTCCCGCCGCCGGGGAGGCCGTCACCGTTGTCTGGAGCGGCCGCAGCCCCTCCGGGGCGGACTTCCGCACCGAAGCGCAGGCCACGGCCTCCGAGGCCGGTTCGGTCAGCGGCGAATTCACGCTGCCCCCGGACTTCACCGGTACCGTCAGTGCCCTTGTCGGGAAGCGCTGGGGCGGGACTTCCGTCACGGTGGCGGCCTTCCGGCCGCCCGAATTGGCCGTGGAGGCCGAGGCCGCAACCCGCGGTGTGGCCTTCGGCGACCCCGTGAAGGTCTCCGGTGCCGTCACCGATCTCTCCGGTGTGCCCATCGGCGGCGCCCGGGTGGTTTGGGCCCTTGGGGGGCAGGATGCCTGCGGCGGAGAGACCGTTACGGCCGCCGACGGGAGCTACGCCTTTGAGGTCGTGCCGGAGACCGACGCAACCGAGGGGGATACGCTGTGGACGGCGCTTTCCCTCTCCGTTACCGCGCCCAACGGGGACGGCACGGACCGCAATCTGCCGCTGGTCATCCGGCGCTACGGTTATGAGCTGACCTTGGATGTCCCGGAATGGATTGAGGCCGGCAAACCGTTTGGCGTCGGTCTCGCCGCCGAACGCCCGCTCCGCGGCACGCTTCGGGCCATTGGTGACGGCCGGGAAAAGCCTGTGCTCGAAATCCCTTTCTGCCTGACCGACACCTCCCGGCCGTTGGAACTGCCGCTCACGCTGCCGGCCGGTCTTTATCGGCTTGAGGCCGAATCCGCGGACGGGAATGTCACGGCCTACGGTACGGCCTCGGTGCTGCCGGCCGACGGAAATCTTGACGGTTTCCCCGACTTTACGGCCTTGCTGACGCTCCGGGAGCCCGGTGACCGGGCTTGTGCCGTCGGGGAAACGGTCCGGGGCTTTGCCGCGGTCCGCGGGAACGCCCCGGCGATGCTGGCGGCAATCGGCCGAGGCGGTCTTGTCAGCGTGACCCCGCTCACCTCCCCTTTCTTTGAGCTCCCTGTCACCGAAGCGCTTGCCGGCGGCTTTACCCTGGCGGTTTACGGGTTTGACCGCGGGCGCTTCTGCTCGTCCAGGATGGACGTGCAGACCCGCCCGGCCGCACCGCTGCGGTTGGAACTCGTGCGCTTCCCCGCGCGGACGGCCCCCGGTATGCCGCAGGTCTGGGAGCTCGCCGTTGACGATCCTTCGGCCGAGGTCGTTCTGACCTGCTACGATGCCGCCCTCGACACGCTTAGCCCCTATGACTGGAAGGATGTGACCCTCCCGGCCGAGGGGTATTACGGTCCTTGGGCCCTGATGCGGGCTTACTTCGGGTATGGCCGGGACTGGTGGGGCGAACCGTTGCCGCGCGATTTCATCCGGGGCCCCGGTCGGGGTGTCGCGACGGCCCGCATGGCTGCCGCCAATGTCTCCGACGCCGTCCTTGCCGAAAGCGCTCCGGTGCCGAAGATGGCGGCGTCGGGCCGCGCTGTAGCCGTCGGGAAGCGCGACGGGGCAGGGGAGGCAACCCCGCCTGAACCCCGCACCGACTTTGCCCGCACCGCACTGTGGGCGCCGCAGCGGCGCCTCGTTGACGGCCGGGCCGTCTATACCTTTACGCTGCCCGACAGCCTGACGACCTGGAAGGTCATGGCCTTCGCCCACACGCCGGACGGCCGCAGCGGCACGCTCACGAAGACCGTCGTCGCGGCCAAGGATCTCATGCTCCGGCCTTACCTGCCGCGTGCCCTCCGCACCGGCGACCGCGTCACCGTCACCGTGCAGGTCGCCAACGCCACCGACGCTCCCCTTGAGACCTGGGTCGAGCTGGACGGGGCCGAACGCCGCACCCTCACCCTTCCGGCCCGCGGCAGCCAACTCGTCTCCTGGGAAATTGTCGCCCCGGCGACCCCCGGCCTGCGGACCTTTGACTTCACGGCCCCCGGCGATGCCGTCCGTATCGAGGTCCCCGTCCTGGATACCCGTGTCGCCGTGGAGGATGTCTATCCTGTCACGTTGGCCGACACTGCGCCGCAGACTGTCCGCGTCGCCACGCCCGTGCCCGGGGCCGAGATCGGCTGGGACCTTTCCGGCGATCCGATGAAGGCGGTGTTGGATGCCCTGACCCCGCTGCTGACGCCCGAGAGCGACGGCACCGATGCCGCGTTTGCCCGGGTGGCCGCCATGGCCCTGCTGCAGTGTGCGGGCACCGACCAGCCCGGGCTCGGCGGGGCTGTGACCGACCTGCTCTCCCGCCGCACCGAAGAGGGCCTCTGGCCCTGGTTCCCCGGCGGCAAAGGCGATCCCTGCATCTCTGCCGACATTGCCGTCGGCGTCGCCCGGCTCCGACTCCTCGGTGCCGCCCCCGCACCCCTCGTTGAAGCCGTCGCCGATCTGGTGGCGCGGCAGGAGTCTGCGCTGCCTTTCGCGGCCGGACTTTATGTGCGGAGCGTGCTGGCCGACCGCCTGCCGGCCGGCGGAGATCTTGCCGGCCGGGCCGCCGCCTTCCTGCGCGACGGCCGCGGCGACATTCAGGAAGACCGCATGGTTACCGTCGCGGCGCTCCGCCTCGGCTTTGACGAAGCCGCCAAGTCCGGCCGCGCCCGCGTCACGGAGACCATGAACCGCTCTCCGGTCTGGGGCACCTGGTGGCCTCAGGAGCGCCTCTGGTGGCGCTGGTGGGGCACGCCCCTCGGCAGCCACGTCCTCGGCTACGAGGTGCTCAAAGCCTCCGGCGAAAGCGAAGCCGCCCGCGGTGCGGCCCTCTGGCTCCTCCAGCACCGCCGCCTCAACGGCTGGGGCCCCGGCCGCGACACCCTGGCCGCCGTCTATGCCCTCCTTGCCGAAGGCCTTGCTCCCGAAAGCCCCGCTCCCGAAATCCGCGTCACCCGCGCCGTTGCGCCAGAGGCGACCGAGCTCACCTTTGCCCGTGCCGAGCCCGGCTTCACCTTTGGCCGCGTCACCGCATCCTACCGGGCGGACGTCAGCGAACTTCCCCCGCCTGCGGACGCCGATCCCGACGCCGCCCTTACGCTGGACGTGCAGAGCGATCCGGCCTCGGGCGCCGCCGGCGGCGACACGGTGCGCGTCACCGTGACCCTGCACGCCGCCCAGCCCATGCAGTACGTCCGTGTCGAGGTTCCCCGCCCGGCCAACGCCGAACCCCTCCGGCAGACACCCGGTTGGGACTTCGCCTCCGGCGCCTACTGCGAACCCGGCGACACCGTCACCGTCTTTTGGCTCCCGCAGCTGCGACGGGGGTACACCGTGCTCCGGTATGACCTCCGCGTCACCCACGCCGGCTCCTGCGCCCTCGCCCCTGCGTCGGCCGCCCTGCTGCACGCCCCAGACGTCGCCGCACGCACCGGCGGCGGGCGGTTTGAAACCCGCTGAGCCCCGCGCTTATGCTAGGATAGGGGGCATGATCCGACTCCCCGAACTCCTCGCGCCCGCGGGCGATTCCGCCTCCTTCCGCGCCGCTTTGGATGCCGGTGCCGACGCCGTCTACGTCGGCACCGGCCGCTTCAATATGCGCCGCTCGCAGGACGGTCGCCTCCAGGCCAATCAGCTCCCCGGCCTCGCCTGCGACGCCCATGCCGCCGGCCGCCGCCTCTACGTCACCCTCAATACCATCGTCTACCAGGACGAACGCGCCGACCTCGACCGCACCCTGACCCGCCTCGCCGAGGCCGGCATCGATGCCGTCATTGCCTCCGACTGGGCCGTCATTCTCCGCGCCCGCGCCCTCGGCATTCCCGTCCACATCTCCACCCAGATGTCCGCATCCAACGCCGACGCCGTCCGCTTCCTGGCCTCCCAGGGCGCCGAACGCGTTGTCCTCGCCCGCGAATGCACTCTGGCCGAGATTGCCGCCATTGTCCGCGAGACCGGCGTCGAGATTGAAATTTTCGCCCACGGCGCCCAATGCGTCGCCACCAGCGGACGCTGTTTCCTCTCCCAGATGGCCTATGGCTGCTCTGCCTCCCGGGGCCAATGCCTTCAGCCCTGCCGCCGCCGCTACCGCATTGCTGAAATTCCCGACGGGCCCGGTTCCGAAGCCGAATTCGAGATTGGCCCCTCCTTCGTCCTCTCCGCCAAGGACCTCTGCACCCTCCCCATTCTCCCCGAGATCGTTGCCGCCGGCGTTGCCTCCCTCAAAATCGAAGGCCGCGCCCGCAATCCCGAATACGTCTCCAACGTTGTCCGCGCCTACCGCACCGCCCTCGACGCCATTGCCGCCGGCACCTACGGCGACGCCGTCCGTGCCGACTGCATGCGCCTCGTCGAAGCCGTCTATCACCGGCCCTTTGCCGAAGGCCTCCTCCTCGGCCGTCCCGGCCGCGACCAGTTCGCCGCCGACGATGCCAACCTTGCCACCGAGAAGAAGGTCTACCTCGGTGTCGTCCGCAACTTCTACGCCCGTCCCTCCGTCGCCGAGATCCTCCTCCACGACGGAGAACTCACCCCCGGCATGCGCCTTGCCGTCCACGGTCCCACCACCGGCGTCCTCGAATTGGAGGCCGGCCCCCTCCGCCGCGACGACGAAACCCCCGCCTCCGCCCACCGCGGCGAATGGGTCACCCTCCGCACCCCCGGCCGTGTCCGCCCCGGCGACAAAGTCTACGCCATCCTTCCCGCCTCCCCAGCGCCTCTCCGCTGAGCCTCCTCCGAATATCCTGGATGACGTGAATAGTTCCTCTATTCGCGTCACTTTCTGACGCGAATAAGCCTGTTATTCTCGTCACGGTCTCTTTTGCTGTGCTATAATCGCTTGGTTATGAAGGCACTGTACATCTGGCAAGCGAAGACTTGGCCGGCGTTCACCTGGGACGCTTCGGCGGTCCTGTCGTTGCTTGGCGAGGTCCGTCACCGGGCGGGTTGCCTCGAGGGCGTGATGGGTTCGCTGGGCTTCGATACGCAGGCCCGGACATCGTTGGACGCGATGACTGAAGAGGTCCTCCGGTCCTCGGAGATTGAAGGCGTTCTGCTGGATGCCGACCGGGTTCGTTCCTCAGTGGCCGGTCATCTGGGACTGGATGTCGGCGGCCTGCCCCCGCCCGACCGCTACACCGAAGACGTCGTACAGGTCATGATGGATGCCGTCCGCCGCGCGTCCGAACCGCTCACCTCCGAACGTCTCTTCGGCTGGCATGCCGCTCTCTTCCCGACCGGCCGCAGCGGGATGCTGCCGATTACCGTTGGTGCCTATCGTATCGGCGAAACCCCGATGCAGGTCGTCTCCGGCCCGATTGGGGGCGAACACGTCCATTACGTGGCCCCGCCCTCCGACGTCGTGCCCGCGCAGATGGAGGAACTTCTCGTCTGGATTGAATCGCCCTCCGACATCGACCCGGTCCTTCGGGCCGCCATTGTCCATCTCTGGTTTGTCGCCATCCACCCCTTTGACGACGGCAACGGTCGCCTGGCCCGTACGCTGACCGAATGCCTGTTGGCCCGGGCTGATGGTCAGCCGCATCGCTTTTACAGCCTCTCGGCCGAAATCCTTCGCCACCGCAAGGATTACTATGAGGTCCTCCACGCCGTGACCACCGGCTCCGGTGACATCACCGACTGGCTGGTCTGGTTCCTGACGACCCTGCGGGCGGCCTTGGAACGTTCCGAATCCGTCATCCGCGCCGTCTTGGAGCGCAACGCCTTCCGTCAGCGTCTGCGCGGCATCGCCCTCAATGTCCGCCAGAGCCGTATGCTGGACCGCCTCTGCGAAGGCTTCGAAGGCCACCTGACGTCCTCCAAATGGGCCAAGATCTGCCGTTGCTCCCAGGCCACGGCCCTGCGTGACATCACCGATCTCGTCGGCAAGGGCCTCCTCGTCCCTGCCGAAGAGGGCGGACGTAGCGCCCACTACCTTCTCCAATGACCTTACATTTTTCCTAAAATTGTAAGATTGCGCTTGAAAGTTGTAATTTGCGTATTACAAATGTAAGTGTTGTAAGGGTGAGTGACCATATGTCGGTTCCAAGCAGTGGTCTCACCTTTTGGTATCCGTTGCCCTTCTGTCATGTCCGTGCGCGGAGGATTTATGATTCTTGAAACTGAGCGCCTCGTTCTCCGTCCCCTCGCCGCGTGCGATGCCGGGGATGTCTGTGCCTACCTCAGGGCGCCTACCGTCAACTGCTTTGCCTCCCTGAAGGTCGATTCTGTTGGTGCTGCTCGCGACTCCATCCTTCGCCGTATGGCTGAGGAAGCCCATTTGCTGGCCGTCGTCCTCAGGGCCTCCGGCCGCGTCATCGGCGAACTCTCCGCCCACGCCGAATCCTCGGCTCCGGATGCAGACGGCGCTTCCGCCGTCTGCGATACCTACAGCCCCGCCTGGATGCTCAATCCCGACTATCGGGGCCGCGGCTACGCTTACGAAGCCGTCCGAGCCTTTTTTGACGCGCTTTTCCGCAGGTGCGGCGCCAGGCGCATTTATGCCTATGCCGAGGAAGACAACCTCCCCAGCCGCCGACTCTGCGAAAAACTCGGGATGCGACCCGAAGGCCGCTTTGTCGACTTCGTGACTTTTGTCCGCAATCCCGACGGTTCCCCGCGCTATGAGACCACCCTTCAGTACGCCATCCTCCGGCGCGAATGGGAAGGGCGCTGCGGAGGGCCGGTGCCCTGAGGCCTTGGGTGGGGGCGGATAGGTGTGGGGCTTGGGGTGTGGAATGTAGCGGGAGAAGAAGCGTTGCAAGGGGTGTTGTAAGATTGTGTTGCAAGATGCAAGAGGTTTGTTACAATATGCGGCGTTGTAAGGAGGCGTTGCCATGTTGGAAGAAGAGTTTTGTAAGTTGATGGAGCGTGTCCGCCGTTTGCGGTGCGAGACGCAGACACTGGAAGTCAAGGCGGCCCGGACGGGTTGCCCGGAGCGGCTCTATGACACCTTCTCCGCTTTTGCCAATCAGACCGAGGGCGGCGTCATTCTTTTCGGTGTCGACGAGACGCAGGGCTTTCGGAAGGTCGGCGTCTACGATGCGCAGGCCCTGCAAAAGCGCCTGATGGAGGTCGGCGAGGAGATGACCCCGGCTATCCGGCCGCAGTTGACGGTCTTTGAGGAGGGGGAGATGCGCTTTGTCACGGCCGAAATCCCGCCCGTGGGACCTGAAGACCGCCCCTGCTTCAAGACGGCCAAGGGCCGTCTGAAGGGGGCTTATGTCCGCGTGGGGGATGCCGATAAGCCGATGACGGAGTACGAGGTCTACCGGTACGAGGCCTATCGGCGGCAGCTGCGCGAGGACGTGCGTCCCGTGCCGGGGGTGCCGGATGTCACGGTCAATCATGAGGCCGAAGAGGCTTATGCGCGGCTGCGGCAGAAGGACCGGCCCAATCTGGCTGCCCTGGCGCCGGAGGCCCTCTATGAACTGCTGGGGCTGCGGCATGAGGGGGTGCCGACGCTGGCGGATGTGATGCTGTTCAACATTTATCCGCAGGGTTTCTTCCCGCAGCTGACCATTCTGGCGACCTGCCTGCCCGGCGTAGAGGACGGGGAGGTCGGGGCGGGGGGCGAACGCTTCATTGACAGCCGCCGCCTGGAGGGGACGCTGACCGAACAGCTTGAGGCCGCCATGACCTTTGTCGAGCGCAATACGCGTACGGCCATCCGCATCGACCCCAAGACCGGCCGGCGCGACGACTTCCCCGAATACCCGACGGCTGCCGTCCGCGAAGCCTTGGTCAATGCCCTGCTCCACCGCGATTACGGACGCTACGCCGTGGGCATGCCGATTCTGCTGAAACTCTTCCGCGACCGCCTGGAAATCCACAGCCCCGGCGGCCTCTACGGACGTCTGACCGTCGACGCTCTCGGCATCTCCCGCCCCGTCACGCGCAACGAAACCCTCGTGACGGCCCTGGAGACCCTCGGCATTACGGAAAACCGCTACTCCGGCATCCCCACCATCCGCCGCGCCATGCGCGAGGCGGGCCTGCCCGAGCCGGAGTTCCAGGAGCGCCGCGGTGATTTTGTCGTGACCTTCCGCAACCGTTTCGCCGACCCTCCTGCCGAAATCCCGGAGACCATGCCCTGGATGCTCTCCGAAGCCCCGGCCGTCGGCACCGCCGTGCCGCGGGTGGAGGACGAGCGTGGCCTGTTGGCCTTCTGCGAGACCCCGCGGAGCCGTAGCGAGATCATGGCGTTTCTGGGCATCCCGTCCGCCCGCTACGCCCTGCGCCGCTACCTCTATCCGCTCGTCGAGGCAGGCGCCATCCGCCTGACGCTGCCCGACAAACCGGGCAGCCCCAACCAGCGCTACGTGCGTGCGCGCTAAGCGCACGCGCGGCAGCGGCTGATTGCAAGCAAAACCGTGAAGTTTTTTAGGCAATAGCTGAAAAAGCTTCATTGGCGGAGAGTCCTTTCAGG
>CALXSH010000060.1 GCA_944391065.1 uncultured Kiritimatiellota bacterium
GACGGACGCACACCAGCACACTCCTCATTGTCGACCCCATACACCCCCCTCGTCCGGGGCGGGGGCCCCCCCCCCCCCCCCCCCCCCCCCCCACACACACACACACACACCACCACCACACACACTCTCTCTCGGTGCACATGCTTATGGCACATCAAGTCGACATTGATGCCTCGTTCGGTGCACTTTGTCATTTGACACATTGCGAATGGCCTATGCTCATAGTCCGTAGGTGCATTTCGGATGGCGAGTGACGTGAAGAATAGCGCGGGAATTTTGCTGGGGGACGCTGAGGCCGGGCCGCCTCCGATGTGCTATAATGGCGACAGAAACGGTTCACGTCCATGTCGCTCCTGATACTTGCATGGCAACACTTTAATAGGTCTCCGCTTCTTGATGGTGGGGGGCTTTGGCTTTGTGGCCAGTTACCTAGTTTTGTGGGGCTCTGTGCGGTGCTGCACAGGGCGCTTCACGATCAGGCCATTTTGGTCGTGTCGTTTGTGGCGGGCATTACGCTCTCCCTTGTGACGCATCGGCGGCTGACTTACCGCTCGCACGGCGTGTGGTGGGCAGAGTATCTGCGCTTGTACGTCGTTTACGGGGGCAGCTGGTGCTGAACATGGTTAGTTTTGGGCTGCGGTCGATCTGCTGGCGCGGGATGCCTATCTTTCGCAGTTTGGCATCTCGGTGCTGCTGACGGTCGCGTCGTTTTGGGGCCATCGGCTCTTTTCGTTCAGGGAGACGGCATGAACTATCCGCAGGCGATGCAGGTTCTGAATTTTTCGGAGAAGGGTGACGCACGGGGACGGCTCGTCGCTTTGGAGGGGAGCAGCGCGGTCTGTCCCTTTGAGATCAAACGCTGCTACTACATCTATGACACGACGCCCGGCACGGTGCGCGGGAAGCATGCGCACCGCCGTCTGAAGCAGTTGCTGGTCTGCGTGAGCGGTTCCTGCACGATCCGCTGCGACAGGGGCAACGGGCAGGTGGAGGACGTCGTTCTGGATTGGCCGGACAAGGGGCTGTACCTCGAAGGATTGGTCTGGCACGACATGCTGCACTTTTCAAAGGGCGCCGTCCTGATGGTCCTGGCTTCGGATCACTATGACGAGAGCGACTATATCCGGGATCGGGCCGAATTTGATCGTGAGGTGGCAAGATGATTCATCCTTTGGCCGATGTTCAGACAGACCGGATTGGGGCTGGAACACGGATATGGCAATTCTGCGTAATCCTGAAGGGCGCAACCATAGGGGCGGAGTGCAATATCTGCGCAAACTGCCTGGTGGAAGGCGATGTCATCGTTGGAGACCGTGTTACGGTCAAATCCGGGGTTCAGCTCTGGGATGGGGTTCGCTTGGAGGATGACGTCTTCGTGGGACCCAATGCGACCTTCTGCAACGATCTCTATCCGAAGAGCAAGCGGTACCCAGACAAATTTTTGGAGACGAGAGTCTGCAAAGGGGCTTCTGTCGGGGCCAATGCCACAATTCTTCCAGGCGTAACAATCGGCGCCGGCGCGATGGTTGGTGCGGGAGCCGTTGTCACAACGGATGTTCCTCCGGGGGTCACCGTTGTCGGGAACCCGGCCAGAGCCGTTTCAGAAACGTGAGGATAACACCATGAACGTACCTTTTTTGGATCTCCGCAGTGTGAACGAACGTTTCCGTCCCGAACTCGACGCGGCGGCAAAGCGGGTGTTGGACTCGGGATGGTATCTGCTCGGCAAAGAGGATGAGGCTTTTGAGCGGGCCTTTGCCGATTACTGCGGGACGGCGCACTGCATCGGGTGTGCCAACGGGATGGATGCGCTGACGCTGATTGTCAGGGCCATGGGCATCGGTCCGGGGGATGAGGTCATTGTGCCGTCGAGCACCTATATCGCCTCCATTCTGGCGGTCTCGGCAAACGGGGCGACGCCGGTCTTGGTGGAACCCTCCGAAGAGACGCTGCTGATGGACCCGGAACGCGTGGAGGCCGCGGTAACGTCTCGGACGAAGGCCGTCATGGTGGTTCATCTGTACGGCCGCGTGACGCCGATGGCACGCATCTGGGATGTGGCCGAGCGTCACGGACTGAAGGTCATCGAGGACTGTGCCCAGGCGCACGGCGCCTGCTATCGGGGAGGCAAAGCCGGCAATCTGAGCGATGCCGCCGGATTCTCTTTCTATCCCGGCAAGAACCTCGGCTGTCTGGGAGACGGCGGGTGCGTGACGACAAGCGACGGAGCGCTGGCCGAGAGGATCCGGGCTCTGCGCAATTACGGCTCGCAGAAGAAGTATCACAATCTTTGCAAGGGGTGGAATTCCCGTCTGGACGAACTGCAGGCGGCCTTTCTCTCTGCCAAACTGCCGCACCTTGACGCGGACAACGCCTATCGGCGCCGCATTGCGATGCGCTATCTGGAAGGGATCCGCAATCCCTCGGTGACGCTGCCGCATCCGCCGGACGATCCGGCCGAGAACGTGTGGCACATTTTCCCGATTCTGTGCGAACGGCGCGATGCGCTCCAGGCGTACCTGGCGGAACAGGGCATTCAGACGCTGATTCATTACCCCATCCCGCCGCATCGCCAGGAGGCCTATAAGGAGTGGGCCGACCGCTCCTATCCCATCTCCGAGAAGATTCACGCGCAGGAACTGAGTCTGCCCATTGGCCCTACGCTTGGCGAAGAGGCTGTGGGCCGTGTCATTGACGCGATCAACGCATTCCGCTGAGGAGGCCGTATGCCGGAGTCCCGTCAGCTTTCCGTCGTCCTGTTTTCCTATTTACAGCGGTTCGCGTATTGCGCGGGCTTACGAACGTCTTTCGGCCCTGCTGGATCGGGAAGGCATCTCCTTTGAGCTGGTTGTCACGGATGAGAAGCATAGGCTGTCATTGAGACCGGTAGGACACAATGCCGTATGCTGGTACTCTGGCGTGCCGTGCGACTGTTCTTGTCAAGCGGTGCTGCTCGTTTCGCAAAAAACTCGGGGCCGATGTCTGGGGTGCGGCCATGAATGTCCTCTTTTGTAGTCAAGAGCGAACCGGGGAGAGCGGACTCCGGCAACGAGTAACGGACGACTGAGCTCTATCATGCGCTGGCGCGTCTCGGCACGGTCTGTACGCTGATTCCGGTCAAGCGGCGCAACCGCGAATATGACGACTCCGCGCAACGTATCGCAGCGCGCTGCTTCCATTCCAGGGGACCGGCCTGTTGCTGGCCGGCATCGGCTTTCTTTTCAATCCGCGGGCGGTCCGCAAACGGAAGGAGCGCTTCTTCCCGGAGATACGCCTCCGCTGAGACCGGTCGCGCGAAATTTTCGAAACGCCTTTTTCGGTAATGCAGATGACATTGCAAAACAAGTGAAAAACGTCATACAAAGAATGCGTTTTTTTTGAAAAATAGGTTGACGGCCTGGGTGTATCTTTGCTATCTTATGCGGACTTTCACAGCCCACAGGGGGCGTAAAGCATACTTTTAACCAAACGAAGGACTTCATTATGGAAGCATATGCAGTCGTTGAAACCGGCGGTACCCAGTGCCGCGTGACGGTCGGTTCCGTCATCGAGGTGAACCGCATGGCCGGCGAGCCGGGTTCCGACGTTGAGCTCACGGTGCTCACGGTGAATACGGGCGACGCGATCCGCATCGGGATGCCGACGGTTGAGGATGCCAAGGTTGTGGCGACCGTTCTGGGGCACAAGCGCGGCGACAAGCTGGTCAATTTCCGCAAGAACCGCCGCAAAGGCTACGAGCGCCGCGTCGGTCACCGTCAGGAGCTGACGGTTCTCAAGATCAAGTCCATTGCCTAATTTCCCGAAAGGAGCACTATCATGGCAGGTAGCACTGGTAACGGCCGCGACAGCAACGCGAAGCGTCTCGGCGTCAAGCGTTACGCCGGTCAGGTTGTGACCGCGGGTTCGATTCTGGTCCGTCAGCGCGGCACGAAGTTCGCCCCCGGCGCCAATGTCGGCTGCGGCCGCGACTTCACGCTCTTCGCGCTGGTCGACGGTACGGTTGAATTCCAGAAGAACGGCAAGATCGTTGCCGTGAAGCCTTTGGAAACGGCCGCGGAGTAATTCCGTCACAGGGTTGAAAGCAAGGTCTGAGCGCAAGAGACTGCCCGAATGAAGACCAGGACGTTCATTGACACGGTTACGGCAGAGGTCCGCGCGGGACGCGGCGGCGACGGAAGCGCGAGCTTCCGCCGGGAGTCGCACGTCCCCGAAGGCGGCCCTGACGGCGGTGACGGCGGGCACGGCGGCAATGTCGTGCTGCGCGCCAGCACGCACGCCGACAGCCTGCTCCGCGTCTTCTTCGAGCCGCGCCTGATTGCCGAGAACGGCGTCAACGGCAGCGGCCAGAAGATGCATGGACGCAACGGTCAGGATCTCGTGGTGGACGTGCCCTGCGGCACGGAGGCGTACAACGCCGACACGGGAGCCTTTCTGGGCGAGGTGCTGACGCACGACGAGACGCTGATCATCGCGCGCGGCGGTCGCGGCGGCTGGGGTAACGTGCACTTCAAGAGCGCGGTCAACCAGGCCCCTGAGAAGTTCATTCCCGGCACGGACGGCGAAGCCTTCCGGCTGCGGCTGGAACTGAAGACGATTGCCGACGCCGGGCTGCTGGGCTTCCCGAACGCGGGCAAGTCCTCGCTGCTGGCGGCGCTGAGCGACGCCAAGCCGAAAATCGCCTCTTATCCCTTCACGACGCTTCATCCGATTGTCGGCACGGTGGTCTATCCGGACTATGCGACGCTGCGCATGGCGGATATCCCGGGTATCATCGAGGGTGCCTCGGCCGGCGTCGGTCTCGGACTGACCTTCCTGCGCCATCTGGCGCGTTCGCGCATGCTGGTGTACGTGCTGGATATGTCCGACACGGAGAATCCTCCGGAACGGGCCTACCGCGTCCTTCACGATGAGGTGGAGCAGTACGATCCGGAGCTTACGGCGCGTCCGACGCTGGTGATTGCCAACAAGATGGACCTGCCGGAGTCGGCAGAGCATCTGGAGACCTTCGTGCGCGAGACGGGGCTCCGTCCGATTGAGCTGTCGCTGGCCGACCCGGGGCATCCCGGTCTCGAGGCGGTGCGCAAGGCGCTCCGCGACGCGCTGGGCGCGGCTCCGAAGGGCAATTTCGGCAGCCATCTGCACAGGCCCGCGGAGCGCAAGGAGCCGATCGATCACACGGAGGTCAGCGCCGAACGGTTCAGTAAGGCCACGTTTCTTCGACCCTGATTCATTGAGTTTGTCCATTTTCCTACACTAAAGGAGAAAAATCATGTCCCGTATCTGCGAAGTCTGCGGCAAGAAGCCGATTGTCGGTTCCCGCGTCGTCCGTCATGGTCTGCAGAAGTCCAAGGGCGGTATCGGTCTGCACACGACCGGCATCTCCAAGCGCCGCTTCGTCCCGAATCTGGTGACGGTTCACGTCCGCAAGCCGAACGGTCAGACCTGCCACATGCGCGTCTGCACCGCCTGCCTCAAGGCCGGCCGCGTGACCAAGGCCTAAGGCGGCCTGACCGAGACACTGCCGGCGGCGCGGGAAGACCGTCAGCCGTCGGCATTGTCCGCATCCCGAGGAGCCGCCGCAGCGCGGTCCCTCGGACGGACACGGAGAGCCGGTACCGTAGCGGCGGTGCTCGGCTCTTTCCTGCATCTTCAGGTCCGGATTTCACGGTGTCCGGACTTTTGCGGGGCCATGGTGGAATTGGCAGACACGCAGGATTTAGGTTCCTGTGTCGCAAGACGTAAGGGTTCGACCCCCTTTGGCCCCACCATCGACCGTGAGACAGGAGCGCCGATCGGTATGCGTACGGGTATCGGATTTGACACGCACCGTCTGGTTCCGGGCCGCCCGCTGATTCTCGGCGGGGTCACGGTGCCGCATGAGACGGGGCTTCTGGGCCACTCGGATGCCGATGTGCTGACCCACGCGCTGATGGATGCTCTGCTGGGGGCCGTGGCCGACGGCGATATCGGGCAGCATTTTCCCGATACCGATCCGCGCTATGCCGGGGCCGACAGCCTGAAGCTGCTGGACGCCGTGGTGGCACGCTTGGAGACTTTGGGGTGGCGGGTGAACAACGTCGATGCGACGGTTCTTGCCGAACGCCCGAAGCTGATGCCGCATCTGCCCGCGATGCGGGAGAAACTGGCCGCGCGCCTGAAGGTGCCGGCCGGCGCCGTGTCGCTGAAGGCGACGACGGTCGAGGGGCTGGGGGCCATTGGCCGCCGAGAGGGGATATCCGCCATGGCCGTCGCCACGGTGGAACCGCTGGGGAAGTGAGTCCGGACACGCTTTTATCCGTTCACGTTTCAAACGAGGTCGATCCATGGAACTGAAGTTTTACAATTCGCTGACGCGCCAGACCGAACCCTTTCACTCGCTGAAGCCGGACACTGTCGGGATGTACACCTGCGGTCCGACGGTCTACAACTTTGCCCACATCGGCAATTTCCGTGCCTACATCTTCGAGGACTTCCTGCGCCGTACGCTGGAATTCGCCGGCTATAAAGTGAAGCAGGTGATGAATCTGACGGACGTCGACGACAAGACCATCCGCGGCTCTCAGGCCGCCGGCGTGCCGCTGCAGGACTACACGAAGCCTTACATCGAGGCCTTCTTTGCCGATCTCAAAGCGCTCAACATCGAGCCGGCCGAGGTGTATCCTGCCGCGACGCAGCACATCCCCGAAATGAAGCATCTGATTGAGGCGCTCTTTGAGAAGGGTATCGCCTACAAGAGCGATGACGGGTCGGTCTATTTCAGCGTCGAGCGCTTCCCGGCCTATGGCCGTCTGGCCCATCTGGACCGTTCCGCGCTGCGCAGCGGCGTACGCATCTCCAATGACGAATACGAGAAGGAATCCTTCGGAGACTTCGCCCTTTGGAAAGGGTGGGACGAGAAGGACGGCGACGTGGTCTGGGACGCCCCTTGGGGCCGCGGCCGTCCGGGCTGGCACCTGGAGTGCTCGGCGATGAGCATGAAGTATCTCGGCGAGAGCTTCGATCTGCACACCGGCGGCATCGACAACCTCTTTCCGCACCACGAGAACGAAATCGCCCAGGCCGAGGCGGTGACCGGCAAGCCCTTCGTTCATACGTGGATGCACTGCGCCCACCTGCAGGTCAACGGTCAGAAGATGTCGAAGTCCCTCGGTAACTTCTTCACGCTGCGCGACCTGCTCGGGAAGGGCTACACCGGCCGCGAGATCCGTTATGTCCTGCTGAGCGGCCACTACCGTCAGCCCCTCAACTTCACCTTTGACGCGCTGACCGCGGCCCGTTCCGCCCTCGCGCGCATCGACGGCTGCACCGACGCGCTACGTCTCCGCGCCAAGGAAACCGGTGCCGACGACGGCGTCCGCGTGCCTTCGACGCTGGAGGCTTTCGGCGCTGCGCTGGCCGACGACCTGAACGCCTCCGAGGCCTTTGCCGCGCTCTATGCCTTTGTCCGCTCCGCCAACGCGGCGCTGACCGCCGGGCTCTCGCCCGCCGGTGCCCGTGAGGCGCTGGAGGTCTTCGCGAAGATGGACCGCGTGCTGGGCTTCATCGATTTTGGCCGTTCTGCCGAAGCGGAGATTCCCGCCGAGGTTCAGGCACTCGCCGACGCGCGCGCCAAGGCCCGCGCCGAAAAGAATTGGGCCGAGTCCGACCGTTTGCGCGACGAATTGGCGCGGATGGGCTGGCAGGTCCGCGATTCCCGTGAGGGGCAGACGCTCCGCCCCGTGGCGCAGTAATCATGGCCAGGGGACGCTTTATCACGCTGGAGGGTTCGGAGGGGTCGGGCAAGACGACCCACCTCCGCCTTCTGGCCGACGCGCTCCGCGCCCGCGGCATTGACGTCCTGACGACGCGTGAACCGGGCGGGACGAAGCTTGGCGAGTCCATCCGTGGGTTGCTGCAGTTTGATGCGGCCGGCGAGTCGCCGATGCCGCGTGCCGAGCTGCTGCTCTTCCTGGCGAGCCGGGCCCAGTTGGTCGACCGGGTCATCCGTCCGGCGCTTGAGGCCGGGCAGTGGGTGCTGAGCGACCGCTTCTGCGATTCGACTTTCGCCTACCAGGGCTTTGGCCGCGGCATGGATGTCGATGCGCTTAGGGCCATCAACCGATTCGCCACGGGGGGGCTGATGCCCGACCGGACGATTCTGCTGGACATCCCCGCGGCGGTCAGTCACGCCCGCGTGATCGGCCGCAAGGGGCCCGTGGACCGCTTCGAGGCGGAGCAGGAGGCCTTTCACATCCGTCTGGCAGAGGGTTTCCGCCGCTTGGCCGCCGCCGACCCGGACCGCATTCGGACGGTGGACAGTTCGCAGACGCAGGATGAAACCGCCGCCGCCGTGCTGGGGGCACTTTCCGATTATTTTGAATAAGGGCTTTCAGACAGCCAAGGAGCTTGCAAGATGAAACTTGATCCCACTCAGATGAAGGACTGGCAGATCGCCGAAGCCGCCGAGACCGAGATGCGCCCGATTACCGAAATCGCCGAGGCGCTGGGTGTGCTGCCGGACGAACTGATTCCGTATGGCCGTGCGTACGGCAAGGTTGACGCGCGTGCCGTGCTGACCCGCACACAGGGCCGCCAGCGGGCCAAGTACATCGATGTGACGGCCATCACGCCCACACCGCTCGGCGAGGGCAAGACGACGACGACCGTCGGTCTGCTCGAGGGCCTCGGCCGTCTCGGCAAGAAGTGCTGCGGCGCGCTCCGTCAGCCCAGCGGCGGTCCGACTTTCAACATCAAGGGCGGCGCCGCCGGCGGCGGCCTGGCCCAGGTCATCCCGCTGACTCCGCTCTCGCTCGGCCTGACCGGCGACTTCGACGCCGTGGAGAAGGCCAATAACCTCTGCATGGTCGCGCTGAATTCCCGTATGCAGCACGAGCGCAACCACGATGACGCCTGGCTCGCCACCAAGAAGCTGACCCGCCTGGACATCGACCCGGCGCGCGTTCAGTTCCGCTGGGCCCTCGATTTCTGCGCCCAGGGGCTGCGTCAGATCCGCATGGGGCTCGGTGCCGGCACGCTGAACGGCTTCGAGATGGATTCCGGCTTCTACATCACGGTGGCCTCCGAAGTGATGGCGATTCTCTCCGTCGCTTCCGATCTGGCGGACCTGCGCCGCCGCATCGGCCGTATCATCGTGGCCTACACCAAGCAGGGCCAGCCGGTTACGGCCGATGATCTCGAGGTCGCCGGCGCCATGACGGCCTGGATGGTGCGCGCCCTCAATCCGACGCTGATGCAGACCATCGAAGGCCAGCCGGTCCTCGTTCATGCCGGTCCCTTCGCCAACATCGCCATCGGGCAGAACTCCGTCATCGCCGACCGCGTGGGGTGCGCGCTAACCGATTACCTCGTGACGGAGAGCGGTTTCGCGGCCGATATGGGCTTTGAGAAGTTCTGGAACATCAAGTGCCGCTGCTCCGGTCTCCGTCCGGACGCGGTGGTGCTCGTGGCGACCGTCCGCGCCCTCAAGCGTCACGGCGGCGCGCCGGACGTCAAGCCCGGCACGCCCCTCGATCAGGCCTACACGCAGGAGAACCTGCCCCTCCTAGAGGCGGGGTGCCGCACGAACCTGCTGGCCCACATCGATATCATCCGCAAGGCCGGTATCCGCCCCGTGGTCTGCCTGAACCATTTCTATACCGACACCGACGCCGAGGTCGGCTGCGTCCGCCGTATCGCCGAGGAGGCCGGGTGCCGCTTCGCCCTTTCCAAGCATTGGGAGAAGGGTGGCGAGGGTGCCGAGGAACTCGCCCGTCAGGTCGTCGCGGCCTGCGAAGAGCCGAATGACTTCCGCTACCTTTGCGAACTCTCCGACAGCCTCTCCTCGCGTATCGAGCGCCAGGTCAGGGAGGTCTACGGCGGCGACGGCGTGGAGTATACCCCTGAGGCCAAGGCCAAGCTGGAGGCCTTCGAAGCCAATCCCGAGACGGCCAGCCTGCCGATCTGCATGGCCAAGACGCAATACTCGCTCTCCGATGACGCGACCCGTATCGGCCGTCCGACGGGCTGGAAGCTCCGCGTGCAGGACATCCTGATCTATCAGGGCGCGGGCTTTATCGTGCCGGTCTCCGGCAGGATTATGCTGATGCCGGGTACCTCGGCCAATCCGGCCTACCGACGCATCGACGTCGACACGGTCACCGGTAAGGTTCACGGGCTCTTCTGAGCGCTCCGAGGAGGATCGGAAGATGAGAGCCTGGACCCCGCTTCGTCTGCGCGCGCTCAAGGGCGTGCGGAAGTTCGCCACCGTCACCTGCTACGACGCCACCAGCGCGGCGCTGATTGAAGCCTGCGGCGAAGAGGCCTTCCCGTTGGTGCTGGTCGGTGACTCGCTCGGCATGGTTATGCAGGGCAACGATTCGCCGCTGCCGGTCACCATGGATGAGATGGTCTACCATGTCCGCTGTGTCGCGCGTGTGCTGCGTCATCCCATTTTGCTGGCCGATATGCCTTTCGGTTCGTATCAGGTCAATGACGATGAAGGCTTCCGCAACGCTGTCCGTCTGATTCAGGAGGGCGGTGCCGATGCCGTCAAGATTGAGGGCGGAGAACGTTGCGTGCCGTTGATCCGTCGCTTGGTTCAGGCCGGCATTCCGGTCTGCGGTCACCTTGGCCTGACACCGCAGAGCTGTCTGGCGATGGGCGGCTTCAAGGTGCAGGGCCGTGATGAACGTTCCGCCACCCGTCTGCTCGACGAGGCCCGTATGCTTCAGGATGCCGGCTGCTTCACGATGGTGGCCGAAGGTGTGCCTACCTCGCTCGGTGCCGCGATGGCCAAGACGCTCGACATCCCGGTCATCGGCATCGGGGCCGGGCCGGAGACGGACGGCCAGATTCTGGTCTGGCAGGACCTGTTGGGGTTGAATACCGGCCGCGTCGCCAAGTTCGTGCGTCGCTTCGGCAATCTCGGAGAGGCGGCCTGTGCGGCGCTCACGGCGTACGCCGATGCCGTGGCCGACGGGACTTATCCTGCTCTCACCGAATCCTATTCCTGATTGCGGCCAGGATACCGACAACAAAAAGCCCGCTCCGAATCGGAGCGGGCTTTTGCTTGTGTGCTCGGCATGTACTCAATCTAAAAGGTGAAAGTCCCTAAGTCAGGAGATAGCGCCAAGACAATAGCCAAG
>CALXSH010000061.1 GCA_944391065.1 uncultured Kiritimatiellota bacterium
CGGTCAATTGTGTCGTATCCCCCCCTGTGTCTAGTTTTGATAACTACAAAAAGTCTAGTTTTGAAAACTACGCGACACTACCGAATCACGGCGGCTCCTACGGATGGCGTTTTGGTTTATACTGGTGGGGTATGAAAACGTATCTGATTAATCTGGATCGGGCGACGGAGCGGCTGCGCGGAATCGAGACTCATTTGCGTGGGATTGGTGTGGCGTATGAGCGGATCGCGGCCGTCGACGGGCGGGAGCTTTCGCCAGCGCAGCGGCGTATGTGCTGCAACAGACTCCGGTTTTTCATCTTGCATGCCCGGCGGCCGCAGCCTGCGGAAATCGGGTGCGCGCTTTCGCATCAGGCGGTTTATGCGCGGATGGAACGGGAGGGTGTGGCGTTGGCTCTGGTGCTGGAAGACGATGCGCGGTTGGATCCGGGGCGGCTGGCGGACAGTTTGGCGCGGATTGCGACGGACAACCGGCCGGGGCGGCCTCAGGCGTGGCTTCTCTACGGGGGGGGTATTCCGGCTGCGCCGCGTTCTGAGGAGAGGGCTTTTGTGCCGGTGCGTGACGGGGCGGCGTTTACGCCGGCGTATGCAATCAATCTGGATGGGGCCAAACGACTGCGCCGGCTGAACGGGCGGGTACAGGCACTGGCGGATGTGTGGGGGCGTTGGGCTGCCTGCGGGGTGGAGGTGAAATGGGTTACGCCCTTTGCCTGTACCCTGGCGGAGGTGCCCAGTCAGATTTGCTGGGATGTGCCGCGCCGGGCGCGGTGGGGGTGGTATCGGGCGCTGTGGCGCGTGCGGCATGCGGCCGGCCGTTGGCTGGATAGGATGCTTTACCGCGTCGTGGGGCATTGAGCGTGCGGAGGTCTGTGCGGCAAACGCTGATATCCGCATGACGTGGGCGTAAGAGCGGTGTCGGCTGCGGAAGTTTATCGGAGGGTGTCGTCGAGGAAGGTGCGGACGAGGGTGTCGATGTCGAGCACAGTGGTGAGATGCTGGATGGGCCGCTCGCGGTGGAAGCGAAGGATTTTGCCGGCGAGGTTCTCGGCGTTTCCGGGACGGAAGAGCCAAAGGTCGCGCTGGTCGGAGGGGATGAGTTCGGCAATGCCGCTGTCATCGCCGGCGATAAAAGGCACACCGCAGGCATGGGCTTCGGCGCAGACGCAGCCGAACCCTTCAAAGGCGGACGGAAGGACGAAAAGGTCGAGGGAACGGTAGAAATCGGGCAGAAGGGCGTGGTCGCGTTCGGCTTCAAAGGTGACGCGGTCCTCCCAGCCGCATTCTCTGACATAGGCTTCGCAGATGCGGCGGGTGGGACCGGTGCCGATGAAGGCAAGGTGCCAGTCGGGAATCAGAGGGGAACAGCGCCGGAGGGCTTTGAGGAGGGTGAGGTGGCCTTTCTGGGGAATGAAATTGGCGATGCAGCCGATGCGGAATCCGGCGTGGGGGCGGCGCGGCGCAGGGGTGAAGCGGGCGGTGTCGACGCCGTTGTAGAGAACGGCGGTGGCGCGGAGGCGGGGCGGCGTCCGGTCCTGCAGGCCGCGGAGCTGAGCTTCGTACCGGGGGTGGGGCCAGCCGACGCGGGGAACGGCTTTCAGCGAACGGCGGACGGCTTCGCTGATGCAGAGGTGGAGGTCGATGCCTTCGTGCAGGCGAACGAGGTAGGGCCAGCAGAGGCGCCTGTGCCAGAGAAAGCGGTTGAGACGGCCGATGTAGAGGCCGAAGGAGTCGCCGCTGTGGTGGTGCAGAAGGGTGCGGCAGCGGGGATTGACGGCTTTGACGGCGAGGGCGTAGGCGGCAAAGAGGGCGGTGTGGGCGTGGCAGATGGCTACGGATTCGGGGGCTATGCCGGCGCGGCGGAGGCTGGCAAGGAAGCTGCGGCGGTTGAGGGGGTCAAAGAGGAAGGGAAACGAGGCGCTGGGAAGCATGCGGTGGGGAAAGCGGATGACGTCGATGCCCTGGTAGGTGTAGTTCCCGCCGGAACCGGGCACAAGAACGCGGACGTCGTAGCGTCCGGTGCGGCGGAGGGCCGCGGCAAAGTCGTAGACGTAGGCCCCGCGCCAGGATGCAGGCGTTGGGAAGTAGGGGGTGACAATGAGGTAGGTCTGCATGGCGGAAGTATAGCATGTGCGAAGTTTTCCGGGGATGGGCCCGGGGCGATGCGCGGCGATGATCTTAGGAGAGGTTCTAAGAAACGCGCGAAGTGCCGCGCTATAGGAGGGAGAGGGCGTGTGTCAGTGGGGCGGCGGGGGGCATACAGGCGACGCCGGGGCGGCTTATGAAAGAAAATGGCCGAAAATTTTAATAAGGATGTCGGGGAGGGGGCTTTAATGAAAGTTTTTTTCGTTAGCGGGCGGATTTCATTCTCTTATGAAAGAAAAGGGCTAAAAATTTTAATAAGGGGTCCTTGCCGGGGTACTCTTTGCTATACTCTGGGCGTCAACGTTGTGAGGTTACGATGAATCTGATGTCTACGCGTGCAGGTCATTTCGCTCCGCAGTTGGGCGGCTACGAGGCGTTTGTGCTGAAGGTTCTGCCTCCGGATCCGCCTTTGGTCAAGGATGATGAGATGCTGAAGTTGCTCTCGGAGGCTGACCGGTGGCTCGGACGGTTGGACGGAATTACGCGGACGTTGCCGAATCCGGATCTCTTTGTGGATATGTACGTGAAGAAGGAGTCGCTCCTGAGCTCGCAGATTGAGGGCACGCAGGCGTCCTTTACGGATATTTTGGCCTATGCCAAGCGTACGCCGACGGATGACCAGCGCGAGGTGTCCAATTATGTTGAGGCGCTTCACCATGGCCTTCGCATGATTGCCGACGGTCTTCCGCTGTGCCTTCGTCTTATCCAGGCGATTCACGGGACGCTGCTGGCCACGGGGCGCGGCAGCGAACGCAGTCCGGGGGAGTTCCGAAAATCCCAGAATTGGATTGGGGCTTCAGGCAGTACGCTGCAGACGGCCATGTTTGTGCCGCCCTGTGCGCAGGAGATGACGGAGGCGCTTAGGGCGCTTGAGGCCTTTATCAATGCCGAGGATATGCTGCAGCCTCTGATTAAGATCGCGCTTATCCATGCGCAGTTTGAATCCATCCATCCTTTCTTGGACGGTAACGGACGTGTCGGACGTCTGCTGATTACCTTCTGGCTGGTCTATCAGAAGATTCTGACAAGGCCGTTGCTGTATCTCAGTATCTATTTCAAGCAACATCGTGCGGAGTATTATGATCGGCTTATGGCTGTCCGCTTGAACGGAGAGTGGGAGGCGTGGGTCAAGTTTTTCCTGAGGGGCGTGGCTTCGGTCTCGGAGGATGCCGTAACCGCGGCAGAGAAGATTCTGCAGCTGCGGGCTGCGTTGCTCGGCAAGCTTGAGACGCCGTCCTGCCGGCGCCATGGGCCGAGGTTGCTGGAGTATCTGTTCGCCCATCCCATTGTCACGCGCAAGGATGTCGCCGGGTGTCTGGGGGTGTCGAGCCCTACGGCCGCGGAGATTATTTGCACGTTTGAAGGTCTGGGGATTGTGGTGCCGGCCAACCCTACGGCCAAACGCAATCAGCATTACAAATTTGCGCAGTATTTGGATATCCTGGAAGTGGGAACGGCATAAGCGGCGGGGCACCGTAGGTCAAGGCGCTCAACCTGCCGCAATCCGCTTTTCTTGTGAAAGAAAATGGCTGGAAATTTTAATAAGGATGTCGGGAAGGGGGCTTTAATGAAAGTTTTTTTCGTTAGGGAGCGGATTTCGCTCTCTTATGAAAGAAAATGTGCAAAAATTTTACTACGGAGTCCTCAATGGGTAGCCTTGGGATTGTGTCTGTGTGAGATGTCTTTGGGAGGTTGGCGAGGCATTGCAATCCCTACAACATTCTCGTTGAGGGGCGATGAAGGAATTGCTTGCAAGTGTTTGATAGGGCTGTGCTATACTGCCGTCGTGTTGCGCCACTTGTGACGAATAGATTTATGGTTGAGATTGCTGAGACGATTGAGGCGTTAGAAGCTTTGGCTCCGCTGTGGAAACGGCTGGAGCGCGGGGGCGTGTCGGTCTTTGGGTGTTATGCTTGGTGTCGGGCGGCATGGGAGGACGTCTTGGCGAAAGAGCGGGGGAATCGCTTGTGGGTGGTGAAAGCCGAAACCGGCGGGGAGACGGTGATTTGTCCTTTTTACATTGACAGGTCGGGGACGTTGCGGTTTATCATGGACGTGCATAGCGATCTGTGTGATACGGTATATTGCGGACCTGGCAATCGACATCTTTGTTACGCGGAGGTGGCGGAGCTGATTGTGCGGACACACTCAATTCGTCGGGTGGTTCTGCGTAAACTGGATGCGGCGGGAGAGGCGGCACGTTATTTCTCCGCTTTCTTGCCGCGGACGCTGGTGTATCGGGACTGTCTTTACTCTTGGTTGCTGGTGAATCAAACGGAAGATTTTGTGGGGGAGCAACGGCATTTGAAATCGAAGGATAGATCACGGTTGAGAGGGTTGCTTCATAAGGGGCGAGAGTACGAGTTGCGAATTCTGTCGGCGGTCGCTGGGGATGATTTCCCGGAGGAGATGCTACGGCGGTTGCGAACGGATATGGTGCTGGCTGGCTATAGGGACCGGCATTTTCTGGATGATTCATTGATGACCTTTGCGAAGCGGATTTATGCGGTCGGTCTGTGTGAGGTGGCTGAGCTCTCTCAGGGGGGGGTGCCTGTTGCTGCGGCTTTTCGTCTTGTACAGGGAGGGCGGATTTCGTGCTGGGTTGTGCTTTATTCGGCCCCGATATTGACTTCGGTACTGTATGTGCTGTATTGCGAGGCGAAAGCTCATCTGGGGCCGTGGATTATGAGCTTAGGTGTGGGAGCGTACGGGTATAAGATCGGGACGTTTCGTCCCGAGATGGGAGTCTCGCTTGCTTTGCGAAGCGAAAAATCATTTTTTGGGTGGACAATTTCCTGTGCTTCGGTAGTATTGCGGGCTCTAAAACATGTGCTGACGGAGAAGCGGCGGAGGTGACCATGGGGCTCTATGTCCTCTTTATGGAGCCTGCGAATTATACGCTTGATCTGATTCGGGCGGTGTATGAACCGCGGGGATACGGATATGCGTTTATCCGGGGGGAATCGACTGCATCGCCAAAAGGGGAATGGCGGACAAGCGCTCCGGTGCTTGAGGCGATGGGATGGCTGAGGCGGTTGCGCTTTCTGGTGGGAGTGCTACGGGTGGCGGATTGTGTTGTCGTGCACAGTTACAGTCGGCCGTCGGCGGTAGCATTGCTGGTGCTGAATCTCTTCTTCCGAAAGAATCTGGCGATTGATTCGGATTCGTTGCCGTCACGGCCGCAGAAGTGGTGGATACGCTGGGCGAAAAGTCTTTATCTGGGGTTTTTCTTTAGGCGGTCTTTTGTGTATGGGCTGGCCGCAGGAACGCGGGAGCATCGGGAGTTCTATCGACAGTACGGAATGGCGGAAGACCGAATCCTGTTGATGCCTTTGGTCGTTGATGCCGCGCGTTATCGGATGCCGCAGGAGCAGACGCCACGAACGAAGGTTGCACGTAGATTCGGCTATATCGGTCGGCTGGTGCCGCACAAGTCGGTGGAGATTGCGTTGGAGGCATTTGCGCAAGTACGGCGGGTCTGTCCGGATGCAACTTTTGAAGTTGTGGGGGAGGGCCCCGAACGGGCGGCTCTGGAGACGCGCTTCGGTGGGTCGCCCGGCGTGATTTTCCGAGGGGCAGTCTTCGGGAGAGCGAAGGTCGACTTTCTTCAGAGGTTGGACTGCTTGGTGTTGCCGTCGGCGTACGAACCGTGGGGGCTAGTGGTCAACGAGGCGGAGGCCGTCGGAATCCCGTGTGTCGTCAGTGATCGCGTGGGATGCCGGGCGGATCTGATTGAGGGCTCCCCGTCGGCTGGCCTGTCGGTGCCGTGGGGGGACGTGGAAGCGATGGCCAAGGCGATGCTGTGCCTAGCGTCCGATGCGCCGCTCTATGCAGCATTGGCGCGTGAGGCTGCCATTAGGAGCCAATCTTGGGATTACGGCCTTTACAGGCGTTCTCTGGATGCTATGCTGCGCGTGATGCAGGCCCGAAGCACAGAAGACGGAGGGCAGACGCGTTAAACATGCGTGCCACAGCCGTTGGCGCGGGGGACAGGTCCGTCGGCTCGGCCGGCAGGATTGCATGTCGCTTTTCTCCGCATAGATAGGCGAACCGCATGGGACGGTATAGCATACGGCGCAGAGGGGGCCGTGTGCTATCAAAAAACGGGCGATATGCCGCCCTGCAGGAGCGCCCGATGGGCCGGGCTACAGGCTGCTCGGGACAGTTTCGCGGTTGGGAGGCTGCGCAGTGTGCCGCGCGGCGACGGGCTGACCATGACTGACCGGGTGTGTGCCGGTATGCTTTAAACGCATTCACCGCGGTGCTTCGGGGATGATGCCGCCCCGCAATCCGCGGAATCACGCTGACGCTTGGCCGACGGTGCGCAACATGTGCTTCCTTGCAGTCGTACTTTTTGTGTATCAGTGTAAGTGAAGCGTGGATCGGGCCGGACACATGGGGTTCGCGCTTCGATGGCTCACTCGCACGGCTTGCCCTACGGGTGTCCTACGTCCATGAGTTTTGCGTTTTTACGCGTGTGAGCGGTGAACCGACGACGGGGCGTCAGCTTCGTCCCCACGATTAGCCTTTGAAAGTCTTGGGCTGCTATGGGGTGGCCATTGACTTCCTGCGGCCGGTGCTGAGTCCCCGCGAGCCGAAGGCGGGCGCTTGTCTCTTGTGGTTCATGCCTATGGTACCCGGAGGGTGTCCCCGAAGGTCAGGTATCCGAAGGACGTCTTTGCCGTGCGAGGGCGCCGGGAGGGAACGCCGGCCTCCATTCGTCCTGCCACCGCGCGCTTCGAGGGAGGCTACATGGTCAAGGGGCGTGCAACGCATCCCAGGCACCACCACATCTGGCAGTGCAGAGTTTGCGCCTCAGCGTGGTCTTAGCGCTTTCGTGGTCCCCTCCGTCGGCCACCCATCGGCCTTACACGAGCTTCGCCGTCAGGTCGTAGCCGCGGCAGCCGGTGACGCGGACGGTGACGAAGTCGCCGGGACGGATGTCTTCGGGGGCGTGGAGGATGTGGGTGACGCCGTCGACTTCGGGAGCCTGGTGGGCCATGCGGACGGTGAGGCCGTCTTCGCCGTACCAGTCGGTGACAAGGGCACGGCCGACGGTGCCGACGCGGGCGCGGTTGACCTCGCGGGCAATGCGCTTCTGGGTTTCCATCAGGCGGGCATGGCGGGCTTGGGCCACCTCGGGGGGCGGGAGGCCGTCCATCTCGGCGGCGGCAGTGCCCTCCTCGGGGGAGAAGATGAAGGCGCCGAGGTGATCGAAACGGACGCGCTCGATGTAGGCGAGGAGACCCTCAAACGCTTCCTCGGTTTCCCCGGGGAACCCGACCATGCAGGTGGTGCGGAGGGTGGCGCCGGGGATGGCGCGGAGGCGTTCGGGGAAGGTGTCGATGGCTTGGATGGTGTCGGCGCGGCGCATGGCGCGCAGGACTTCAGGGTCACTGTGCTGGATGGGCAGGTCGAAGTAGGGAAGAATGTGTCGGGAATTGGCGACGACTTCAAGGAGTTCGTCGGTCACGCGGTTGTGGAAGCCGTAGAGGAAGCGAATCCAGAAGTCGCCTTCGAGGGCGTCGAGCTGCCGCAACAGCGACGCCAGGGAATTGCCGCCGCGCAGGTCGCGGCCGTAGGCGGTGACGTCCTGGGCGACGAGATTGATTTCGCGCGTGCCGGTCCGAAGGAGTTCGCGGGCTTCGGAGAGGATGGATTCGGACGGGCGGGAACGCAGGCGGCCGCGGATCTTGGGGATGGCGCAGAAGGCGCAGGCGTGGTCGCAGCCTTCGCCGATTTTGACGTAGGCGCTGACGGGGCCTGAGAGGCGGAGGGCCTCGATGGGTTTGGAGAAGACGCGCGTGGGCAGGCCTTCGGCGATGCCGAGGGGCACGGGGTGGGCACGGTCGGAGCGCGCCTCGGCCTCGCGGATGATGTCCGGGAGGCGGTCGAGTTCGTCGACGCCGAGGAAGGCGTCGACATCGGGGAAGGCCTCGGCCGCGGCCTCGCGGTAGCGCTGCGGAAGGCAGCCGCTTACGACGACGAGGCGGCATTTTCCGTTGCGTTTGTGCGCGCAGGCTGCCAGGATGTTTTCGGCGGCCTCTGCGCGGGCGGGTTCGATGAAGGCGCAGGTGTTAACCAGGATGACGTCGGCCCGGTCAGGGGAGGGGGCCAAGGTGAACCCGGCCTTCAGCAGATGGCCGGCCATGACTTCGCTGTCGGCGAGGTTCTTGGAACAGCCCAGGGAGATCAGGCCAACCGACTTCACCGGCTTGGTGCGGCCTCCGGTGCCGCCCTTGGCGGTCTTCGTCTTGCCGGTGGGCGCGCTCACAGGCCGAGGTCCTCGTTGATCAGAATGACTTCGATGGAGGAGAGGGACGGGCACTGTTCGATGACCGTCGTCACGCGGCAGATCGACTCCGGGCAGCTCCCTACGCAATGCGCACAGCTCCCCGTCACCGCGCACGGCGTCTTCTTCGAGAGTCGGTGGCAGTTGGTCGGGCCTGCCACAGCCTCGATGCGGGAGAGCGCCGCCGGCACGCCGCCGCGGACGAGTTTATTCCGGCCGACGAGCAGAAGCGTCTTGGCGGGGCCGAAAATCATGGCGGCGACGCGGTTGCCCACGCCGTCCTTATTGACGAGGACGCCCTCCTCGGTCAGCGCATTGACGGACGCCACAAAGAGATCCGCGGTCAGTTCTCGACGCATCAGCGCCCGTTTTTCGTCAGTGGAGAGCCCCGGCACGCCATGATCGATGATCTCCTTGCCGTCGGCCTTCAGGGCTTCTTGGACGCCAAGCGTCCCGGCCGTCATGCTGCCGCCGAAGGCCACCGTCCGCGCCTCCGCGGCAGCCGCACGCACGCGTTCCAGAGCTGCCGCACGGTCCGTGCAGACCGTCGCCGCGAAACCGCGCTTCCGCAGACGCTCCGCCACCGCTTCCAACCGCACACCGCCCTGCCAGGCGAGAAACTCACGCACTTTTGCTTCCATTCCGATGCTCCCAGAGAATAATCCCGATGACGACCAAGCCAAACGCCGCCAGACCCACCGAGATCGCCTGGCTGAAACTCATTTTCAACACCGTCGCGCCCCGCGGGTCATCCCGGAGGCATTCCCCGACAAACCGCAGCAGCGCGTATCCCAGCGAGTAGCACGCCACTGTCAAGCCCGGCAGCGTCTTCGCCCACTTCCTGTAAACCCACCACAGCGCCCCAAAGAGGAGCAGGCACCCCGCGGCTTCGAAGAGCTGCGTCGGCCAGACCGGCAGCGATTTCAGCGCGTAGGGCGAAATAAGGCCCTGCGCCACCTGATTCATAAAGGCCGGCGAGCGCGGCGGGAAGCACACCCCCAAGGCCGAATCCCCACAGAGGGCCCCGTAGCAGCACCCGTGCATGAAACACCCCAGCCGTCCGAAGGCATGGCCCAGCGGCACAAAGACCAGGCAGAAGTCCCCTAAGGAGAAGATACGTTCGCCTTTCATCTTCGCGTAGACGATAAAGGCCACGATTGCGAGCAGCAATCCGCCGTAGAAGACCAGGCCGCCTTCCCAGAAGGCGAAGATTCGCATGGGGTTAGCCGCGAACTCCGTCGCCCAGTTCTGCGCCACGAAGACAATCCGCGCGCCGATGACGCCTGTCACCGCGGCCATGAGAATCAGTGTGTCGACCTCTTCCGGCCGACGGCCCGAGAGTTTTGCCAGCTTCCGTGCGAACCAATAGCACAGGATGAAGCCTACCGCCATGCAGAGCCCATAGCTCTGAATCTTCAGCCCGAGAATCTCAATCAGAACCGAATGCATCACCGCCTCCTGAAAAGCCTGCAGTATACCAAAGGAGGCGCGGTATGCTGTTTGCGACGGCGGATTAGCCGCCTCAAGCGCGCTCTGTCCGCCATCGCGGTCCCGTGTGTTATACTGCGGCCCATGATGAAGCGAAGCGAGAGAGTGGCGGGGCCGGTCGACAGGCTGGCCTTGGAACGGGCGTTCTGGGAGGAGCGGCCGGGGGTGCTGTTGGCGGGGATCGATGAGGCGGGGAGGGGGCCATTGGCGGGGCCGGTGGTGGCGGGGGCGGTGCTGATTCGGGAGGCGGACGCGGCGCGGTTGGCAGCGGGGCCGCTGCGGGGGATGAACGATTCGAAGCAGCTGACGGCGCGGCGGAGGGAGGCGCTCTATGAGACGCTGACGGAGCTGCCGGAGGTGGTTTGGGCGGTGGGGATGGCTTCGGCTTCGGAAATCGATGAGCTGAACATCCTGCGGGCAACGCATCTGGCGATGCGGCGGGCGGCGGAGGGTTTGGCGATGCGGCCGGATCATCTCTTCGTGGATGGGCTGCCGGTGAAGGGGCTGCCCATGGACCACACGGCGATCGTGAAGGGGGACGCGAAGAGTCTGCTGGTGGCGTGTGCGTCGGTGATTGCGAAGGTGACGCGTGACCGGATCTGTCTGGATCTGGATAGGGAGTGGCCGGCGTACGGATTCGTGCGGCACAAGGGGTATGGGACCCGGGAGCATCTGGAGGCGCTGAGGCGGTTCGGGCCGACGCCGGAGCATCGGCGGAGTTTTGCGCCGGTGGGGGCGGTGCAGGAGGAATTCGATTTTTGAGAGGTCCGTTTGACGGAGTGTGTCGCGGTGAGATCAAAACTAGACACTTGTAGTTATCAAAACTAGACAGCACAGAATGGCAGTGGGTTGCGCGGGTTTTCGTTGATTGGCAAGGAGAAGGCTGAGCTAGGATGCCCCCCGAGGGGGGCGCGCCGGTGTAGTTATCAAAACTAGACAAATGGGCTATTGTTAGCCCATGAAACGTCAAATCAGAAACAGGTTGG
>CALXSH010000062.1 GCA_944391065.1 uncultured Kiritimatiellota bacterium
CTAAGCGCGCACGCGATGCCGTGCGCGCTGTAAGGCGGCGGAGGGGGTGCCGGCAGTTTTAACGCGCTCAGCGCGCGTCTACGCTGCCTGCCCTGCCCGTAGGGCCGATGGTGCCCGGGATAGGCTTCGCATCTCCCGGGCTGGGGCGCATCGGTCAGGGCGCGCAGGACGTGCTCTGGCGGCGGGCGCAGAGGGCACAAAAAAAAAAGCGGCCCCGCACATGCGGAGCCGCTTTTTTCATTGCATCGCGGTCGGTTAGACAGCCTTGCGGCGCAGGGCAAAGCCTGCAATACCGAGGGCCAAGAGCGCCAGCGCCGTCGGCTCCGGCGTCTGCCTCGGGGCAGACCACGTGCCCCCCATCCAGCCAGGATCAAAAAAGTCATTAGCATCTGGCACGGTTCCCGGTCCACCTACTGTCCCTGACGTAATACCATTACCACCACTCCCCGCAGTATATTTCAACGCATTAGAGACCATATAGTCACCATCAGTGGTGTTGTCCTCGTCGAAGATGACAAAGTAGTAATACGTGTCCGAATTCGGATCATTAACCGAAGTAAACGCCCCCAAGCCGCCTGTTATATCACTACCGTTCAGATAGACAAGGTTGTTTCCGCTTATCGTCGTTGTCCCCGTACCCACCTTACTCCTCACTTCCTCGTAAGTAGTGAGCTCAGTCGTAGACTCAACGACGTAGACGTTGTTAAAACCCGCCTCTGCCCAGTTGCTGACGTTCCACTGACTATTGGTCATAGCCCAGTTCAACGTGATAGCATGCAACATGGCAAGTGGTACCATACCAAACAACAGGACAAATATCGCTTTCATTAACTTACCCTTCACTTAAATTCAAAAGCACGAACCACATCGGAATCAGGGGTTGTAATAGAAAAAAGCCTCGGCAGCAGGAATCGTAGCCTCGGTGGAAACCGCAGTAGCACTTCCATCCGCCCCTATTTCAAACCAGCCAAGCGTCCCACCACGAGGCTTCATGCAACGATAAAGCTGGTAATCCGTAGACCCAGCCTTAATCCGGAAGAGCTGCGCCCCCGGATTGACAGGAATCTCAGAAATCTTGATAGCGTCACTGGTGCTGTTACCGAGGGGAATGACTTGGCCTCCTGTGGAGGACCAGTCGATAGTGCTCTCATTATGACTGCCACAGATGACAATCGAATCATCAGCCAACGTGGTGGCAGTGTCAGTAAGCGGTGTAACTGCCCCAAAGGCCGACAGAGAAGCACTAATGGTCGCACCACTAGTGCTGGGCTTCTTCAACCAGAAGATGGTTCCGGCGGCGAGCGTCGGATTATCCGTGTCGCTCTCGCCCCATTTGCTTCCGTCGCACTCATACGTCGCGGGCGACTCGCCAAGTGTCGTAATGGTATAACCATCATATGCGGAGGGGGGGAACATACCCGCGATTTCAACCGGCTTATTCTGGTCGGCACCGGTAATATCGAAGCCCTTAACAGGGACAATCAGAAGCTGGTAGTTGGACTCGGCGGAATAAACCGGCGTCTTCTTAATGACGGCAGCGGCATTGGACCCATCGACGGCGACGGCCATCGCGGAACCGCAGATGCAGAGGCCCGCAAGCATCAAAGTGATTTTATTCATCATCTCTTCCTTTCGTTCAGCCGAAACGGTCGGCACCAAACGACATTACAGTCCGAAAAACGAGCTCATTATACGTCATCCCAATTCAGCCTGCAAGACTTAAATCGAGGTCAGGCCGTCCCGGGCGCGTACCCAGACTCACTTACCGGGAGCCACAAGGCGATAAAAGCGCTGCGTCTCACTTTCAAGCCGCGGCAGGACAAGCGGAGTCTTGCCGTCGGCCGGGATACGATCAAAGCCCTGCAAGACGCCCGAAGACGGTCTTTCATCTTCAGAAAGGCTGTCAATCCACTCCGCGACATCCTGCCACTCAGGGTCGGAAAGGTTGGCTTTCGTCTGAAGGGCGTAGCTCAGCAGGCCAGACTCGTTGTAGGGGTAAACAGTCATACCAAGAATTCCATCGGGAAGCGGCTGCACGTCCGGATTCGTGGATTCAGTCGCGAGCATCGGCTTAAGGTAGTCGTCCAAATCGTTGCCGGTCAGCGTCACACCGTCAACCGTCAGAGAGGTCACGCCGAAAGCAGGGCGCACAGGCGAGGGGTTCCCGTAGAGCGTCTTTTCACCGCTTCTGCTGAGGACGTAGTTGCATTCAATGGACGGCGCCGTGGAAAGGCGACCGATATAAGCGATACCATAGCGCGAGACGCGTGTCGGCGCCCCGACACAGGCCCACGCCGTTCCCTCGTCATTGGGAACGCGGGTATCCAGTACCACGAGGAAAACGTACGCGTTGTTAGCCGACATCAGGTCGGTCGTGTCAATCTTTCCCACGAGGTTATACGCCTCGGTCGAGAAGTTGTATGGCGTGCCGCCGAGCCCGACACTGCCGGTTACCTCCTTGCCTTCGTTCGCAACATTCGGGACACCATGAACATCCCCGACGAGAACGTAGTCGGCGTGAGTGTTTTCCGTCTTCCAGACGCAATCCAGCCAAGTGCAGGTCAGCTTGGCACCATCATTGGTATCCAGTGCCACCCAGTTGCCGGCGGCATCGATGGCGACAGGGATTTTCGGAGGAATATCACTCAGCGTACCATCATCGGCAACCGCACCGGGGAGCGCCTTGTCCGAGACAACCAACAACAGGCGAAAGTCTTCCCCGGGGACCAAGCGCAAAGCAGGATCCGTCTGAGAGAGCGCGGCGACCTCTTCAGACGTCTGAGTCAAAATATACTGGCAGGCGGGCGCATAGGCTTCCGGAGCCAGCGTAGTATTCGGCTCACCGTAGGCGATGGAAGTATCAAGGACAAGCTGCTGATCACCGTACATCTGCGTGAATACGATATCCTTATAAAACCGCATATTGATGGTGTCCGACACAGGGAGTGCCTGCGCGGCGATGACGCCGGCGAGGAGGAGCGCGGAGCAGAGAAGCGGGAAGCGGAAACGCGTCATAACTATCATCCTGTAAAGTATAAAGATACAGCACTGACGGCATAAGCCGCCGTGGGACGAGAATAGTAGCACACGCGTCCGACATATGCAATGTGCGGGGTGCATGTGCCACGGCAGACCCGCGCCGCGCAGTCGTGGCGCGCTCCCCGGCGGCGCCAAGCGCGGCAAACCCGCTAGCGCGCGGGGAGGGCGGGCGCGTGGGGCGGGGTGCTTACTTTGCGTCCGTGAGCGCGGTGTAGGCCTGTCCGAGGAGGCGGCCGAGCAGTTGGGCGATTTCCGCGGGCGAGGCTGCGGGGGGGAGGGGGGCTTCGGCGAGGGCGGGGGCGCGGCCGGGGGCGGCGAGGGTGACGCGGGCGGTGACGGTGCCGTCAGGGGCGTAGCGGAGGGCGAAGTCGCGGATGGTGATGCGGAGGGGGGTGGTGCCGGTGAAGCGGGAGCTGCGGCGGAGGGTGTCGGCGGCGAGGGCGTCGAGGGGGGCGTAGAAGCGGGGCTGGGGGGCGACGGTGACGGTGCCGTCGGGGGCGAAGCGGAGGGGGGCTTCGGTGAAGCCTCGGAGGTGGGAGGCCATGCGGACGTCAAGGCCGGAGGCTTCGACGGTGAGGGGGGCTTCGCGGCCCTGGGGGAGGGTGGCTTCGAGGGTGTAGGCGGGGCGGGGTTTGGCGCCGCCGAAGCAGCCGGCGAGGAGCAGGAGGGCGGGGAGGAGGCTCAGGGAAGGGGGACGGGGGAGGCGCATGGGAGGAGGACCTTTCGGAACGGGTGTTACTCGGCGGGCTCGTCGTCGAAGATGAGGCGGGAGGGACGGTCGCGGAGGGAGGTGAGGAGGGCTTCGAGCTGGGCGGAGGCGCGGTTGAGGGATTCGAGGGTGTCGCCGAGGTCTCCGAAGCGGACGTCGCTGCGGAGGGAGCGGGTGAGGTCGGCGAGTTCCCCGGAGAGGTCGCCGAGGCTGATGACGGCGTCGTGGGCGTCATCGAGGAGGGGCTGGGCCTTTTCGCCGATGGCGGGGAGCTTCTCGCGGAGGGTCTCGGAGGTCGCGCGGAGATTGGCGACGGCGGCACTGAGGTCGGCGGCAAGGGCGGGGCCGTCGACGTTGCCCAGGGTATCGGAGAGGCGGGTGACGAGGGTGTCGGCGGAGTCGGCGAGGGTGCTGAGGCGCTTGGCAAGGGCGGGGATGTCGGCCCTGCCGATGGCGGTGTCGACGGTGTCGGTGAGGCGGGTCATGGAGGCGGCCATGGCGCCGAAGTCGATTTTGCCGATGTTGTCGGCGACGCGTTCGGCGACGGTGACGATGGACTGGAGGGTATTGGGGACGGAGGGGATGTAGACTTCGTCGGGGGTCCAGGGGACGCGGAGGAATTCGGTCTTGGCGCGGTCGTCGGGCCGGAGGAAGTCGAGGTCGACGAAGACGATGCCGGTGATGCCCTGGGAGCCCTGCTTGGCAATGAGGCCGCGGCCGATGAGGGTGCGGAGGGCGTCTTCGCGGAGTTCGCCGTGGCGGTCGGCGTCGAGGGAGCAGAGGACGCGGACGTAGGAGAGGGTGCGTTGGTCTTCGGCGGGGGCGTCCTCGGGGAGCCGGTCCTGGTAGTGGCTGCGGGCGAAGCCGATTTCCTCGACGGAGCCGACGCGGACGCCGCGGAGTTTGACGGCGCTGCCGACATCCATGCCCTGGACGGAGGAGGCGAAGTAGGTCTCGAAGTAGACTTTGTCGGTGAGGAGATCGCTGCCGCCGAAGAGGAGGCAGCCGGCGGCGAAGAGGAGGAAGCCAAGGATGACGAAGAGACCGATGGCGAAGTATTTGCGGTCACGGTTCATGACGGGAAGCTCCTTTGGTGTCAGTCGGGGCGGCGGTTGAAGAATGCGCGGACGGCGGCGTGGGGGCTTTCGTCGCGGAGCCAGGCGGGGGTGCCGGCATCGAGGACGCCATTGACGGAGCGGTCGAGGTAGACGGCGCGGTCGGCGATGGCCTCGATGGAGGCGAGTTCGTGGGAGATGATGACGACCGTCATGCCGAGGTCCCGGGAGAGGGAGAGGATGAGGCTGTCGAGGCGCGCGGAGGTAACGGGGTCGAGGCCGGCGCCGGGCTCGTCCAGGAAGAGAATTTCGGGGTCGAGGGCCATGGCGCGGGCGATGGCGGCGCGCTTTTTCATGCCGCCGGAGAGGTCGGCGGGCATCATGGAGGCCTGGGGGAGGAGGCCGACGCGGGCGAGCCAGAGGCGGGCGGTCTCGAGGCGGAGGGGGGCGGGGAGGTCGGTGAATTCCTCGAGGGGGAGGAGGACATTGTCGAGGACGGAGAGGTTGCCGAAGAGGGCGCCGCTCTGGTACATGACGCCGAAGACGCGGCGGAGGGCGTCGCGTTCGGCGCCGCGGGCGGCGGCGATGTCGACGCCTTTGATGAGGATGGTGCCGCCGATCTGGGGGACCTGGCCGATCATGTGGCGCAGGAGGGTCGATTTGCCGCAGCCCGAACCGCCGAGGATGAAGACGATTTCGCCGCGGCGGATCTCAAGATTGATGTCGGACATGAGAGGTTTGGACCCGTAGCCGGAGGCGACGTGGCGGCAGGAGATCATGATGTCGCGGGTGTCGGGGGGCTCCATGTTTACCATCCCATGGCGAAGAAGACGACGGCGAAGAGGCCTTCGAGTACGGCGGTGAGGACAATGCCGAGGACGACGGCGGAGGTGGTGGCGGTGCCGACGGCACCGGCGTCGCGGCCGGCGGTGAGCCCGCAGCGGCAGCCGACGGCGGAGACGGCGAAGCCGAAGACAAAGGATTTGGCGAAGCTGCCGATGAGGTCGCCGATGCCGACAAAGGCGGTCAGCTGATCGACGAAGTAGGAGAGGGTAAAGCCGAGGATGGCCATGACAAACCAGCCGCCGAGGAGGCCGCAGAGGGTGGCGAAGAGGGCCAGGACAGGCAGGGCGAAGGTGCCGGCGGCGACGCGGGGCACGACGAGGAAGCGGACGGGGCGGAGGCCCATGGTCTCGAGGGCGTCGATCTCCTCATTGACCTTCATGGTGCCAAGCTCGGCGGCGAAGGCGGATCCGGTGCGGCCGGTGACGAGAATGGCGGTGATGATGAGGCCGAGTTCGCGCACGAGGGCGATGCCGACGAGGCCGCCGACGAAGCCTTCGGCGCCGAACATGCGCAGGGGCATGGCGGACTGGAAGGCGAGGATGAGGCCGAGCAGGAAGCCGATGAGGCCGACGACGGGAAGGGCCTGGACGCCACCCCGATAGAAGGCGACGCAGAAGTCCCCCCAACGGAAGAGGCGGGGACGGAAAAGAGAGGCGCCCCACCACCAGAGGAGTTCGCCGAGGTAGGCCAAGGCATCGCCCCAGGCGGCGAAGGTCTCGCAGAGGGCGCGGCCGAGGGCGGTGACGAAGCCCTCGCGGCGGGGAGCGGAGGCGGCATCCCCCACCCCGGCGGCGGCCTCCTCACAGACGCGGAGGGAGGCGGCGACACCGTCGGGGAGCCCGTCGAGGGCAACGCCGCGGCCGCGGAGAAAGATGAGCAGCGCGAGACCCGCGCTGTCGACGCGCTTCAGGGCACTGCAGTCAAGTGATTTCGGGAAGGGGGCGCGGAGGAGGGCCGGCCGGCGGGCGACCCAATCGGTCACGGCCGGGCGGTCGAGGGTTTCCGGCAGGCGGAGGGACTGCGCCTCGGGCACGGGCATGGGGAGACCTCCGGAGATGGCCCTTATCGCTTCTTGGCCTCGGCGACGATACGCTTGAGGATGGGCGCCAGGGCGTCCTTGCTCCTGTCGCGGTTGGCCCAGATGTCATTGAGGTAGGCGGCCTTCATCTTGCTGTTGACGGCCATGGTCTTAGGGTCGCCCTTGCTGATGGCTTTGTAGAAGGCGACCATGAACTGAGCCATTTCGGCCTTGGGATAAAGGGCCGTGGAGGAGACGCCGGAGGAGAGGAAGATGAGATTGTCGGATTTGAGGGCCTTTTCGAGGACGTCGCGGCGTTTGGTGAACTGTTCCTTGTAGGCGGCGATTTCGTCCTCGGTGAGGCTGTCGAAATTCTCGACGGCCCTTTCGGCGGCCTCGGCGGCAGCCGCGCGGGCGGCCTCAAGCTTGGCGCGCTTCTCGGCCTCGACGGCCTTCATCTTGGCGATGCGGTCGGAGCCGCTGACGGCGGCGGGACGGACGTAGGGGATGGCCTTGGGTTCGGGTTTCTTGGGAGGGGTGTAGGTGTAGTCGGCCTCTTCAAAGAGGGCGGTGGCGCCGGCATTGGGATTGGGATCCGTGTTGAACCCGCCGGTCGGCCTGATTTCGCGCTTGGCCTTCTCCCTGGCCGCGGCGGCGCGGCGTTCGGCGGGGGACATGGCTTTGGGCATCGCAACGCTCCTGGAGTCAGAGGACGGGGAAGCGGAGGAACGGGAGGGCGCGGGATTATCCTCCAGGACGGGGGCGTCGTCGGAAGCGGCGGTTTCCTCTTTGTGCTCGACGGAGAAGCGGCTGGCGACCTTGCCATTGACGAAAATGACGTTGCCCTTCTGGGAGACGGTGTAGGGGGCGGGGATGAGGAGGCCGTCGATGAAGACAACGCCGGTGGAGACCTTCGCCCCGTCCGTCTCGCCGAAGAGGGAGACCGCCAGGGGGTCGACCCCGTCCTGAGCGCGCGCCAGGGAGAAGACCGCGACGAGCGCCGCGAGCGCCAGAGCCATCCGCTTTATCATACCGCCTCCTTGTGGCCCCGCGGGGGCCATGCCGTAGTCAAAATAAAAGACCCCGCCCAGACGTATGGCGTCATCCCCTGAAGCCGAAAACTCCAGGTGACAGTCCATCCCGCGGGTCTCCGGTGCCGTACGGCGCCAATCGAATCCGCGGATCCGGTCCGTCCTAAAATTGCGTAGCCCAGGAAACCGTAGCCTATTCGCGTTTAGGACAGGGTCCACTGTGTGGAGCGGCCAAGCCGCAAATCCTTAAAAACGTATCAGCAGTCGCGCGGTTCGACGCCCAGTGTATCGCGCAGGGCGGCGACGATCGCGGCGGCGGCGGCATTGACCTCCGCGTCGCGGAGGGTCCGCTCGGGAGAGCGGAATTCCAAGGTGTAGCCCATGGAACGGCGGCCGGCGCCGATTGCCTTCGACGTGAAGATATCAAAGAGGGTTACGTCGGTCAATTCCGCCGGAGCGTGTTTCCGGATGGTCTTGACAATCGTCTCATGGTCGAGGGTGTCAGGCGCGATGAAGGCGATATCCTTGCGGGAGGCAGGGAGCTGCGGCACGGGCTTCAGGCGCGGGAGGGCATCGAGACCGACGGCAAGGGCGTCAAGGGTGAGCTCGGCGACGACCATGGGGGCATTGAGACGGAACCTGTGACGGCCGGCGGCGCTGACGGCGCCGATGAGACCGACGGCCCGGTGGCCGACGCAAATCTGCGCGGCGAAGCCGGGCGCGAAGGCCGGATGGTTGACCGGCCTGAGGCAGAAGCGCGGGGCGTGAAGGCGTTCGGAGAGGGCCTCGAGAGCGCCCTTGAGCCAGAGCATGGCCTCTTCGTCGGAAACGGACGCGCGGCGGTTGAGGGCGTCGCGGCCGAAGGGCCCCATCATGCCAAGCGAGACGTGTTCGGCTTCGGCGGGTTTGCCCTCCTTGCCGACGGTGAAGACGCGGCCGATTTCGAAGAGGGCGCAGGCTTCGACCTGGTGGGCGGCGTTGCGGCCGAGCGAGCCGATCAGCTGCGGAAGGAGGCTGTCACGGAGCACCCCGTAGTCGGCAGAGACCGGGTTGGGGATGACGAGGCGGTTCTTGACGGAGGGGTCGAAGGCGTCGAGTTCGCCCTTGGAGAGGAAGGAGTAGTGCATGGCCTCGGTGAACCCGAGGGCGAGCAGCGCGCGGCGGACGGCGCCTTTGGCGCGGAAGCTGGGCTCGGGGAGCTGGGAGACCGAAGGGATGGAGGGCATCGTGGTGGGAACGGCGTCGAGGCCGTTCATGCGGGTGACCTCCTCGATGAGGTCGGCGTCGCGGGTGATGTCGTAGCGCCAGGAGGGGCTGCGGAAGACGGCGGTCCTGTCGCCGCCGGAGACCTTCTCGATGCCGAGGGAGGTCAGGATGGCGTCGACACGCCCGGGGGGAACCGGGGCGCCGATGGTTTCGCAGACGCGGGCGTAAGAGAGGGGAACGTCGATGGGGGCCCTGTCGCGGGTGTCGGCGTCGATGACGCCGCGGGCGACGGTGCCGCCGCCGAAGCGCACGAGCAGGGAGACGGCGCGGCGGCTGGCTTCGTCGGCGAGGTCCCTGCCGACGCCGCGGGCGTAACGGTAAGAGGCCTCGGAGGCAAGGCCGAGGGCCGTGGCCGTGAACTTGACGGAGGCGGCGTCGAAGAGGGCCGACTCAATGAGCACGGTGCCGGTAAGCGATTCGATCTCGGTGTCGGCGCCGCCCATGACGCCGGCGACGGCGATGGCGCGGTCGGCATCGGCGATGACAAGCATGGAGGGATTCAGGACGCGGTCGACGCCGTCGAGGGTGCGGAGCTTCTCGTTCTCCGCGGCGCGGCGGACGATGATGGTCGAATCGCGCAGGGTGGTGTGGTCAAAGGCGTGGAGGGGCTGGCCGAGTTCGAGCATCACGTAGTTGGTGATGTCGACGGCAAGGCCGAGGGAACGCATCCCGCAGAGTTCGAGGCGACGGGCCATCCAGTCGGGCGTGGGAGCCTTGGGGTCGACGTCGGTAACGACGCGCGCGGTGTAGCGCGGGCAGAGGTCGGGGGCCTCGACGCGGACGGCGGCGAGTTCGGTGACGGGGACGCCGGTCTCTTCAAAGGAGGTGTCGACGGCGCGGAGGGGGCGGCCGAGGAGCGCGGCGAGTTCACGGGCGATGCCGCGGACGCAGAGGCAGTCGGGACGGTTCCAGGTGACTTCGAGGTCGTAGACGGTTTCGGCTGCGGGCATGTAGGCCTGGACGGGCGAACCGGGGACGGCGTCGGCGGGGAGTTCCCAGATGCCGTCGTGGGCGCCGCCGAGGCCGAGTTCGTCGCGGGAGCAGAGCATGCCGAAGCTGTCGACGCCGCGGAGGCGGCCCTTGCGGATGCGGAAGCCTTCGGGACCGGGCATGACCGCGCCGACGCGGGCGAGCGGGCTGCGGAGACCGACGCGGGCATTGGGGGCGCCGCAGACGACCTGAAGGCGGTCGGTACCGTCAAAGACGGTGCAGACGTGCAGGTGGTCGGAATCGGGATGGGGTTCGCAGGCGACGATTTCGCCGACGACAAAGGTGGCGGGGTCGAGCACCGTGCCGACCTGTTCGATGCCTTCGACTTCGACACCGGAGAAGGTCAGGAGATCGGAAACGCCCTGGACGGTCTGATCCGTTAGGTCAACAAATTCATTCAGCCAGCTCAGCGGTACGCGCATAGTTGTCGCTCCTCAGTAAAATTTGCGGCAGTATACCACAATCCGCGCGGAGGGGCGCCGGGAGCCCCTGGAGCGGGCGACGGGAGGCGCGGTGGGGCGAGGCGAGGAGTGCGTCCACGTGGGGAGGCGCGAAGGCTCAGGTGCGCTTCGCGGCGCAGGCGCCGCTGCGCTCCCTGAGTGCACACGAAGCCGCCTCCCTGCGGTCGGCGTCGGGCGTAACGGCTCCCTCTGCCGCACGGCAGAGGCTCCCAAGGGCCGACCCGAAGGTCGGAGGGGCGCCGGGAGCCCCTGGAGCGGGCGGCGGGAGGCGCG
>CALXSH010000063.1 GCA_944391065.1 uncultured Kiritimatiellota bacterium
ACGGCAGAGGCTCCCAAGGGCCGACCCGAAGGTCGGAGGGGCGCCGGGAGCCCCTGGAGCGGGCGGCGGGAGGCGCGCCGCCCCGCGGGCGGGCTGTGCTATACTGGGGAGCATGAAAACAACACTTCTTGCTTTGGGTCTTTTAGGTCTGACGCTGGTGACCGGATGCGTGAATCAGAGCATCGCGGCGAGGCGGTCGGATATTCCGTGGAATCAGCCGATGCGCTCGGAGGCGACGCCGGGACTGCCGAGCTCGGTACTCGATCAGTATGATTGACGCTCGGGACGAGGCATTTCTGAGGCGCGCGGCGGAGCTTGCGGCGCGTTATGTCGGGCGCACGGCGCCGAATCCGCCCGTCGGGGCGGTGGCGGTGCGTGACGGGCGCATTCTCGGAGAGGGCGCGCATCAGAAGGCGGGCGAGGGGCACGCGGAGGTGAACGCGACGGCTGCCTGCACGGAGGATCCGCGCGGGGCGACGCTTTATGTGACGCTGGAGCCGTGTTCGACGACGGGCCGTACGCCGCCGTGCTGCGACCTGATCCGCCGGGTGGGTTATGCCCGGGTCGTGATTGGCTGTCTGGACCCCAATCCGCGTCACGCGGGCCGGGGGCCGACAGCGCTGCGCGAGGCCGGGATCGCCGTGGATATCGCCGAGGGTGAGACGGAGGCGCTGTGCCGCAGGCTGATTGAACCCTTTGCGAAGCGTATCGTGACGGGGCTGCCGTGGGTCCGCCTGAAACTGGCGATGACCCTGGACGGGGCCATCGCCGACAGGACGGGCGGGGCGCGCTGGATCACGGGTGCGGCAGCGCGTGAACGCGTCCAAGCCTGGCGTCTGCGGGCGGACGCGGTGATGGTCGGGGCGGGCACGGTCCGCGCGGACCATCCGTCGCTGCAGCCGCATCTGCCGGAGGCGCCGGCGAAGCGTCGGATTCTGGTGGACCGGGGGAGGCCGATCGCGGCGGAGGACCGGGACGCGATGACGTGGGTGGCGACGGAGGATTTGGGTTATGACGGGTCGGATCTGAAGGGAATGCTGCGCGAGGTGGCCTCGCGGGGCGTCAATGAGGTCCTATGCGAAGGCGGCGGACGCTTGGCGGCGTCGCTGCTGGAGGCGGGTCTGGTGGATGAGCTGGCGCTCTTCTACGCGCCGAAGGTGCTGGGGGACCGGGAGGCCAGGGGCGGATTTGCCGGCGGGGCGAGGATGCTGGGGGATGCGTGGCATTTCGCGCTGACGGGCATCGAGACGCTCGGGGAGGATGTGCTGCTGACCTATCGGCCGAAGGCCTGATTCCCGGCCCTTTCATATACGCGGTGCGCCGCGCACAAAAAAAGGGACACGGCTTGCGGCCGTGTCCCTTTGATTTTGGCGGTTCACCGCGGGAGAGCTCAGAACTGAGCCATCGCGTTGCGGGAACGGGCGCGGATGCGAGCACGCGCGGATTTGCGACGCTTCTTCTCGCAGGGTTTCTCGTAGTAGCGCGTGGCGCGCAGCTGCTTGATAAGGCCCTCCTTGTCGAGGATCTTTTTCAGGCGCTTGAGACCGCGTTCGACGGATTCGCCCTTTTTCAGACGGACCTGGATCATTACTGCTCACCTCCTTTCCCTATCCATTGGAGCCAGCGAAGGGACTCGAACCCCCGACCCACTGATTACAAATCAGTAGCTCTACCAACTGAGCTACACTGGCGCAAAAGTCCGGGTAAGATAGCATAAAGCACTGTGCCGACGCAACCCTCGACCGTGCCATGGCAGGATTTGGCAGGGTCGGATGGCATGACAGCGTCTGCCACAGGGGGGCCGGGAGGGTTTTCGGGGAGGGGTGCCGGCTTTGGCACGCCGATTGCAATATGGGGAAGCGGCGCGTCCGCATGACGTGCCAGGAGGTTAAAGATTATGGATATGAACAGACTGACGGAACGGCTTCGCGAGGCGTTTGTCTCGGCGAACGAGGAGCGCGTGCGGCGCCGTAACCAGACGCTGGAGCCGGAGCATCTGCTGTGGGCTCTGGTGACGCAGGAGAAGGGGCTGGCCGGAAGCCTGCTGGAGAAGTGCGGCGTACAGCCGGCGCTGATTCTGGCGCATACCGAAGAGGCCATGGGGCGTTTGCCCCAGGTTACGGGGTCGGCGTCGGACGGGATTTACGTCTCGCAGGCGCTGAATGAGATTCTGGTGGCGGCGTCCGACCGCGCCAAGCAGATGACCGATGAGTATGTGTCGGTGGAGCATGTGCTGCTCGCCATGGCGACGCGTGTGGCCTGTCTGAAGAACGCCGGACTGACCGAGGAGGCGCTGCTGAAGGCGCTGAAGGAGGTCCGCGGCAACCAGCGCGTCACGAGCGACGACCCTGAATCGAATTACGAAGCCCTGAAGAAGTACGGCCAGGACCTGGTGGAACTGGCCCGCGCGGGCAAACTGGACCCGGTCATCGGGCGCGACACGGAGATCCGTGACGTGATTCGGATTCTGTCGCGCAAGACAAAGAACAATCCGGTGCTGATCGGCGAGCCGGGCGTCGGCAAGACGGCCATCGTCGAGGGTCTGGCGCAGCGTATCGTGCGCGGTGACGTGCCGGAAGGTCTGAAGGACCGGACGATCTTCGCCCTGGACATGACCTCGCTGATGGCGGGCGCGAAGTACCGCGGCGATTTCGAGGAGCGCCTGAAGGCGGTGCTGCGCGAGATTAAGGCGAGCGAAGGACGCATCATTCTCTTCATCGATGAGATTCACACGATTGTCGGCGCCGGCAAGACGGAAGGCTCGAGCGACGCGGGCAACATGCTCAAGCCGATGCTGGCGCGCGGTGAGCTGCACTGCATCGGGGCGACGACGCTGGCCGAGCACCGTCTCTATATGGAGAAGGACAAGGCGCTGGAGCGCCGTTTCCAGCCGGTCATGGTGGCGCCGCCGAACGTGGAGGACACGATCAGCATCCTGCGCGGCCTGAAGGAACGTTTCGAGTCGCATCACAACGTGCGCATTTCCGACGCGGCGCTGGTGAACGCGGCGGTGCTGAGCGACCGGTACATTCAGGACCGCTTCCTGCCCGACAAGGCCATCGACCTGCTCGACGAGGCCTGCGCGGCCATCCGCACGGAGATGGATTCGATGCCGGCGGAACTCGACGAGCTCAGCCGCAAGGTCATGCGTCTGGAGATCGAAGAGGCGGCGTTGGCCAAGGAGAAGGACGAGGCTTCGAAGAAGCGGCTGGAGGAGCTCCGCCGCGAGCTGGCCGACGACAAGGCCAAGTCCGACGCCCTGACGGCGACGTGGCAGCGCGAGAAGCAGGCCCACGAGGAGGCCAAGAAGCTCCGCACCCAGCTCGACACGGCCCGGCATGAGTTGGAGCTGGCCCAGCGCAAATACGATTACGCCAAGGCCGGCGAACTGCAGTACAAGACGATTCCGGAACTGGAGGCGAAGCTCAAGGCGGCCGCCAACGAGGACGGCAAGGCCATGCTGAGCGAGTCGGTCGGCCCGGAGGAGATCGCCGAGGCGGTGAGCCGTTGGTCGGGCATCCCGGTGACGAAGCTGCTGGAGGGCGAACGCGAGAAACTCCTGCGGATGGACGAGGCCATCAAGGCGCGCGTCATCGGTCAGGACGAGGCAGTCGACGCGGTGGCCGACGCCGTGCTGCGGGCCCGCGCGGGCATCCGCAACCGGGCCAAGCCGATCGGCGCCTTCCTCTTCCTGGGGCCGACGGGCGTGGGCAAGACGGAGCTGGCGCGCGTGCTGGCCGAGCAGCTCTTCGACAGCCGCGACGCAATGACGCGCATCGATATGTCCGAGTACATGGAGAAGCACAGCGTCAGCCGTCTGGTCGGCGCGCCTCCCGGATACGTCGGTTACGAAGAGGGCGGTCAGCTGACCGAGGCCGTGCGGCGCAAACCGTACAGCGTAGTTCTGCTCGATGAGGTGGAGAAGGCCCACCCGGACGTCTTCAAACTCTTCCTGCAGGTCTTCGACGACGGCCGTCTGACCGACAGCAAGGGCACGGTGGTGAGCTTCAAGAACACCCTCATCATCATGACCTCCAACCTCGGCTCCGAACTCATCGCCGAGTCGGAGAAGAAGGGCGATTCGGCGGAACTCAATTCGCTCGTGCAGACGCTGCTGAAGTCGAAGTTCCCGCCGGAATTCCTGAACCGCATCGACGAGACGCTGATCTTCCGTCCGCTCTCGAAGGAGAGCCTGTCGAAGATCGTCGACCTCCAGCTGGCAGACCTCTCGGCCCGTCTGGCGGAGCAGGAGCTGACGCTGAAGGTCACCGACGCGACGCGTGAGCGCATCATCACCGAAGGGTACGATCCCGATTTCGGCGCGCGTCCGCTGCGCAGGGCCATCCAGCGCATCCTGGAGACGCCGATTGCCCGCGACATTATCGCCGGCAAGTATCCGCCCGGCTCGACGGTGGAGGTTTAAGGGACCCGGACGGGTCCTTCCGCGACGCCCCGGCACGTGACGTGCCGGGGCGTTTGCTATACTGCCCGCGTTCCGGAAGGCCGGACGGCACAGGAAACGGACTCCCTAAAAACGGATTATCAAGGAACGGACGGATATGGTTTCACTCTTTTTGGCTCTGCGCTATCTGCGCCCGAAGCGGGGCATCGCCTCGACGGTGACGGTGCTGTCGGTGCTGGGCGTGACGATCGGCGTGGCCATCGTCATCATCGTGCGGGCGGTCTTTACGGGGTTCGGCGACACGTGGCAGGAGAAGATTCTGTCGTTCAAGCCGCACATCGTCATTCAGCCCTATTACCGCAGCCAGCCGCTGCGCCAGGCCGACGCAATCTGTGAGGCGCTGGACAAGGTGCCGGGCGTAACGGCGGTTTCCCCGAGCATCGAGACGCGCGTGCTGGCGGAGTACGGACAGCGCATTCTGGCACCCGTGCTTCTCGGGGCCGACGAGGAGCGCATCCAAAAGCTTGTGCCGCTGGAGATGTGGAACGGCACCTTCGACCTCTCGGGCGAAGGGGCGGTGATCGGCGTGGACATGGCCGGGCAGCTGGGCATCAACGTCAATGACGAACTGCTGCTCTATTCGCCGATGAACCTGATCGACAAGGATGAAATCTACTTTCCCGAGCGCCTGACGGTCCGCGGCATCTACCGGACGGGCCAGGCCGATTACGATTCCAACTTCGTCTTCGTCTCGCTGCCGGTGGCGCGGGACCTGGCGGGCTTGAAGCACGGGGCGAATTCAATCGCGCTGCGCACCGACGATCCGCAGGGGCTGCGGCCGGGAGCGGGCATCGTTCAGGCCGTGACCGAGGCGGCCGAGGCGGCGGCGGGCCACGCATCGGTCCGCGTAAGCACGTGGCAGGAACTCGACAGCCTCATCTTCAACGCCGTGGCGACGGAGAAGAACATGATGATGCTCCTGCTGATGTTCATCAGCGTGGTGGCGGTCTTCTGCGTGGTCAATACCATCATCGTCATCACCGTGCAGAAGACCGACGAAATCGGGTTGCTGAAGTCGCTGGGGTTCCCGACGCGTTCGCTGACCTGCACCTTCCTGCTCTACGGGTGGATTCAGTGCCTGCTGGGTACGGCACTGGGCATCGGGCTGGCCTTCCTGACACTGCACAATCTGCAGAACATCGTCGACTTTCTGGCGGTGCTGGGCTTCGACGTCTTCCCGAAGGCCGTCTACGGTCTGGACCGCCTGCCGTGGCGCGTGACGGCGGGCGAAGTCATTGAGGTGGCCGGGGCGGTGGTCGTCTTCTGCGCGTTGGCATCGCTGCTGCCGGCGTGGCGCGCGGCGGCCATGGATCCCGTCAAAGCCCTGCGAAAGGAGTAAGGCCATGATGCTGGAAGCCCGCGATCTTCACAAATCCTATCGCCTCCACGGCAATCGCCTGGAGATCCTGACCGGGGCGTCGTTTTCGGCCGATGCCGGCGAGACGGTGGCCATCGTCGGCCGCAGCGGCGCCGGCAAGTCGACGCTCCTGCATGTGCTGGGGGGGCTCGACCGGCCCGACGCCGGCGAGGTTTTTCTGGACGGCGTACCGCTCTACGCGCGCAGCGCCCGGGTCCGCACACGGATCAGGGCCGAGCGGGTCGGACTCGTCTTTCAGGCCTACCACCTGCTGCCGGAGATGAACCTGACGGAAAACGTCATGCTGCCGGCCATGGCCCTGGGGCGGCTGTCGCGCCGCGCGATGCGCGGGCGCGCCGAGGAGCTCCTCGAGCGCGTGGGGCTGAAGGAGCGTCTGCGCCACCACCCGGCGGAGCTCTCCGGCGGCGAACAGCAGCGCGCGGCCATCGCCCGCGCGATGATGAACCGTCCCCCGGTCATTCTGGCCGACGAGCCGACGGGCAATCTCGACGCGGCCACGGGGGACCGCGTGCTCGACATTCTCTTTGGCCTGACGCGCGCTGCCGGCACGCTGCTGATGATGGTGACGCACAATCCCGAGACCGCGGCACGCTGCGACCGGACGCTCACCCTCTCCGACGGCATCCTCGTCTGAGACCGCCCTTCCCCTGCCTCACGCCGTCCGCGGACCTTCCGCGGACGGCTTTGTCTTTTGACTCCCGGGCGTAAGTGTGGGATACTACCGACGCAATCCGGACATCCGACACAGCCCTTTCATAAAGGAGATTCATCATGGTCAAGACACTACTGACGGTCGGCGGCATCCTCTGCCTTTCGGCCGTGGCCTCGGCGGTGCACGGTTACGGCAATGCCGCCGCGCCGACCGGCCGCGAATGGGAGCAGGAGCAAAACCTCTCCTACAACAAAGAACCCGCCCGTGCCTGGGCCTTCAGCTTCACCGACACCGAAGCCGCCAAGAAAATCCTCCCGCGCTTCAGTACGCGTTGGATGAGCCTTGACAGCGAGACCGCCTGGAAATTCAAGTGGGCCAAAGACCCCGCCTCCCGCCCCCAGGGCTTCCAGGATCCGGCCTATGACGTCTCCGGCTGGGAGACCATCGTCGTCCCCTGCAGCTGGCAGGCCATGGGCGCACGCCCGGGCAACAAGGGCGGCTTCGGCCAGGCCCTTTACTGCAACCAGCCCTACCCCTTCCAGCGCGACTGGCCCACGGTCATGAAAGACCCGCCCAGGCACTACTCCAATTACGACGCCCGCAATCCCGTCGGCTCCTACCGCCGCGACTTCACCGTCCCCGCCGACTGGAAAGGCGAGGAAATCTACATCCAGTTTGACGGCGTCGATTCCTTCTTCTATCTCTGGATCAACGGCCGCTACGTGGGCTTCTCCAAGAATTCCCGCGACCCCGCGGCCTTCCGCATCACCCCCTACCTGAAGGACGGCACCAACACCGTCGCCGTCGAGGTCTACCGCAACAGCGACGCCTCCTACCTCGAATGCCAGGACATGACCCGCCTCTCGGGCATCTTCCGCACCGTTCAGCTCTACAGCGTGCCGACACTTCACATCCGCGACTTCTTCGCCCAGACCGAACCTCTGGACTGGAAGGCCATGCAGCGCGGCGAAGGCATCTGGGAGCTGGTCATCGACACCGAGCTTGAGAATCTCCGCAGCCCCGACGCCCCTGCCGCCGCCACCCTCTCGGCCAAAGTCTACGACGCCAAGACCGGCGCCGAGGTCAAGCCCCTCACCCCCGCCGACTACCCCTGGGACGGCATCTCCGAGAAGAACGTCGACCTCATCGGCCAGCGCCATTGGAAGACCGGCCTGAAGCTCCGCTTCGACAATCCGGAGCTGTGGTCCGCCGAGGCCCCCAATCTCTACACCCTCGTCCTTGAGCTCCGCGACGCCGACGGCCGCCTCATCGAAGCCGTCCCCTCCCAGCTCGGCTTCCGCAAAGTCGAAGTCGCCGCCCGCGACGGCCAGCAGCAGAAACGCTTCTGGGTCAACGGCCGCAAAATCAAGCTCAAAGGCGTCAACCGCCATGAGTCCCACCCCATGACCGGCCACACCGTCTCCGAAGCCGAGACCGAGCGCGAGATCCGCATGATGAAGGAGGCCAACATCAACCACGTGCGCTGCTCGCACTACCCGGCCGCTCCCTACTTCTACTACCTCTGCAACATCTACGGCATCTACCTCCAGGACGAGGCCAATATCGAATCCCACGGCTACTACTACGGCAAGGAATCCCTCTCCCACCCCGTCGAATGGATGGACGCCCACGTCGACCGCGTCATGGCCATGGTCGAGCGCAACAAAAACCAGCCCTGCGTCGTCATCTGGTCCCTCGGCAACGAAGCCGGCCCCGGCCGCAACTTCGCCGTCGCCGAACGCACCATCAAAGCCCGTGACTTCACCCGCCCCACCCACTACGAGCGCAACAACGCCATCGTCGACATGGGCTCCAACCAATACCCCTCCGTCGACTGGGTCCAGTGGAAGGCCCGCGACACCGCCGACCCCAAGCCCTTCTACATCTCCGAATACGCCCACAACATGATGAACGCCCTCGGCAACTTCGCCGACTACCAGCAGGCCATCGAGTCCTCCGACGTCATCCTCGGCGGTGCCATCTGGGACTGGGTCGACCAGGCCCTCTGGTACGACTCCCCCACGTCCGGCAAACGCATCCTCGCCTACGGCGGCGACTGGGGCGACCACCCCAATGACGGCCAGTTCGTCTGCAACGGCACCATCCTCGCCGACCGCACCCCCGAGCCCGGCTACTTCGAGGTCGCCCACGTCTACCAGAACATCAAGGCCACCCTCGACGGCGCCAAGATCACGGTCACCAACAAGAACTACTTCCGCGACCTCAGCTACGTCGACGCCACCTGGACCCTCTACCGCAACGGCCTCCCCACCGAGACCTCCGGCACCTTCGACGTCGCCGGCATCGGCCCCCAGCAGTCCAAATCCTTCACCCTCCCCGTCCGCATTCCCCGCACCCTTGACGGCTACGACCTCCGCGTCACCTTCACCCTCAGGGCCGACGAGGGCCTCCTGAAGAAGGGCTTCGCCGTCGCCTCCGACAGCCTCACCCTCCAGAAGCAGGCCCCCGCCGCCATCGCCGCCCAGGGCCCCGCCCTCAAGGCGGCGGAGACCGACACCGCCCTCACCGTGACCGGCAAGGACTTCGCCGTCACCTTCTCCAAGGCCGACGGCACCCTCACCCAGTACACCCTCAAGGGCCGTGACCTCCTGCGCGCCCCGCTGAAGGTCGACGCCTTCCGCTGCCCCTCCTCCAACGAAGTCTGGAAAGGCAACGAATGGGCCATGCAGGGCCTCCGCGACCTCCGTCCCGTCCCCGGCACGGCCACTCTCACCGGCCTCACCGCCCGTGACGGCGGCGCCGTCTCCTTCGCCACCTCCGTCACCGTCCGCGGCGCGAAGCTCGAAAACCTCAGCAACTTCGGCGGCTCCGGCCCCACCGAATTCAAGCCGATGCCCGCCCCCGTCACCGAGCGCAACACCCACTTCGTGATGAACGGCGCCTGGACCGTCTATCCCGACGGCACCGTCACCCTCCAGTCCGCCCTCCTCCCCCGCGGGCGCAACATCGAGCTCCCCCGCCTCGGCTACAGCCTCATCCTCGACGGCGCCCTCTCCCAGGTCACCTACAAAGCCCGCGGCCCCTTCGAGAACTACCCTGACCGCAAATCCGGCGCCCACCCCGGCGTCTACACCGACACCGTCGCCGGCATGGTCGTCAACTACGCCCGCCCCAATGACATGGGCAACCGCGAAGAAGCCTCCTGGGTCACCCTCGCCGACGCCGACGGCACCGGCCTCTCCGTCTGCGCCCTCAACGGCTCGGACTTCGCCTTCTCCGCCCTGCCCTACACCGCCACCGAGCTCACCGAGACCAAACACTGGGCCGAGTTCCCCGCCAGCGACAAGACCGTCCTCACCCTCCTGGCCACCAACCGCGGCCTCGGCGGCGCCAGCTGCGGCCCGGGCCCGCTCAACCGCGACATTCCCCGCGCCGACCGCCCCTACCGCCTGAACCTCGCCTTCCGCCCCGCCTCCCTCCCGGCCATGCCCCTGCAGGAAAAGGCCGCCGCGGTCGACGAAACCATGCCGCCCCCGCCCGAAACCTTCACCGTCATCGCCTGCACCTCCCAGGAGCCCGGCAATGAAGGCAGCAAGGTCTGCGACGGCGACGCCGGCACCATCTGGCACTCCCAGTACGGCGTCACCCTCGGCAAATACCCCCACGCCGTCACCCTTGACCTCGGCCGTGCCCGCACCCTCAAAGGCATCACCTGCCTCGGCCGTCAGGACGGCGGCCCCAACGGCCGCATCAAGGACTACCGCGTCGAAGTCTCCCCCGACAACAAGACCTGGACCACCGTCGCCGAAGGCGCCCTCAAAGACACCATGGACCCCCAGGACGTCCGCTTCGCCGCCCCCGCCGCCAATGTCCGCTACCTCCGCTTCACCGG
>CALXSH010000064.1 GCA_944391065.1 uncultured Kiritimatiellota bacterium
GCGAAGGCCACCGACTGCCGGCATCCCGCGCCCAGCGTGAAGGCCAGCTGCTCCAGAGCGCCGGCCTGCGCCGCGGGGGGTGCGGCCCGGTAGGCCGCCAGCGCGGCGGCAACCGCGGCATTGGCCGAGGCCCGGCCGGCGGCGGCCAGTACAGCCGCGGCGGTCGCGGGGGAGGCGGTGTCGGCCATCAGGCCGGCGCTGTCATCGGCGCTCCAGTCGTTGCGGTAGATGAACCCGGGTTCGACGCCGTTGCCTTTGAGCTTATCCAACAGCATCGGCGAGGCGGCATCGGCATTGATGCGCATCCCATTGAAGAGTTCTCCGCGCTTCATGCGGTCCTCGACCGAGGTCTCGCGCCCCGTCAGGACCTGCTGCAGGCGGGTATTGCCCTGCAGGCGGCTCAGGCCGGTCGGCGCATCCGGTGCCACGGGGCCCAGGCCGCCCGTCGGCGCCGGTGCGGCGGCAGGCGCGCTCAGCGGCAGATGGCGCAGATGCATCTCCAGCATCCGGGAAACCTGCAGCGCCAGCGCGGCCCGCGTCCCGGCCGGTGCCGCCGCCGGGTTGCCGACCACGCTCTCAAAGGTCCTGCGAAAGAGCTCCCGGCGCTCCGCATTCGTTGCGCCGAAGAGCTTCGGGTGCGTCGTGACCTGCCGCATGATTTCGGACTCGGCCTCCCGGGCCCGGATATTGCCGAGACTGCGGATAACGGCCTTTACGTCCCGGGCACGGAGCGACTTATGGCCGTCCGCGCGCGCCTTCAGCACGGCATCGAAGGCCTTCTCGCCGAACGTCCCGTAGGCATTGCTCAGGGCGGTTTTGAAAGCCTGCATCGTGGCATCGTTTTCGGCCCTGCGGCCCGCCGTGCAGGAGAGGCGCCCCAGATAGCCCTTGGCAAGGCTCTGAGCGTTTCCCGCACCCCTGACCACAAGATCGCGCGACTCGGCACCGCACTGTGCCGCAATCTGCCTGAACATATCGACCGTCAACGCCATAACGCACCTCCGTCGGTTGCCGTCCCTGTCCCGAAGCGCTCCGGATTACGGACGCAGCAGCATCGCATCGCCTCCGGCGGCCGGCGCCGCCGGTTCGTCCGTCACCTGCGCCAGACGCCCCGCCCAGAGATCGGCCAGCGCCAGGATCTTCTCCAGCGCCCGGACAAACGCCTCCGGATCGGTCACAGTCGGGTCGAAGTCAAAGAGATAATGATAAACGACCGTATTTTCTGTCGGCTCCAGCGCGAAGTACCCGCCGCCGGTCTCCTGGCCGAAGAGGCCGGCCGCCAGAAGCTCGCGGTAAACGGCCGCGCCGGCATCCTGCGGGATGCGCCCGATTTCGAGGAAGCAGAGAATCTTTGAGGAGGCCTCCACATACTGGAGATTGAGGACGTAGGTCTCCTCGACGCGGACGCTGACCAGCCCGCCCTCATCGGGGACCAGGGCGGCGATGCCGGTCTGCTCGGCGATCTTGGCGATAAAGGCTTCGTAATCCTGTTGCGTGCTCATGGGGTTTCCTTCCTGTACGGCCGGACAGCGGCGCCTTCCGCCCTGTCACCGAGCCCGTGATGCCATTTTACCACATCGCGCGGCCGGCCTTTGTCCCTGTATACGCGGCAAGCCGCCCAAGGTTACACCGCGGCAGCGAAAAAGCCCCGCGTCGCCGCGGGGCTTTTTCTGCGCAGGACGGAACGGCAACCGGACTCAGAGGTTGTTGGCCATGCCCACCAGCACCGTGTTGAAGCTCTTGAGAATGTTCGCCACCATGTCGTAGGCCTGGTCGCGCTTGTTGGTCTGGCTCTGCAGGTCAATCATCGTCTCCTGCGAGAAGGAGTTGAGGGAATCCATCTTCGACTCGATATCCGTAATCAGCGTATCGGTATCGGCGGAAACGGTGATGCCCTGGCCGGTCAGGAATGTTTTGTCGGCATCCGTCAGGCTTTCGCCGGCAATCAGCTTCTTCTCAATCTCCGTCAGCCGCTCCAGCGCCTCGGTGGTCTGCTCCATCGTATCCATCAGATCGATGATGCCCGCCTCAAGTTCGCTGGCGCGTGCGAGGCAGAGCGCCATGATGAGGCCGCCGATGGAGATCGGCATCCCGCCGTTGACCCCCTCGAGCCGGTAAACCGAATAGGTCAGCGCATCGCCGGTCGTGGGGTCCGTCATCGGCAGCGGCATATTGAAAACGGAAAAGGTGTCAGCCATGGGTCACACTCCTGTCTGCAAAATTCACAGTAGCCTGCCGGCCATATTGGTGCCGGACTGTCCGAGGGCGCGCAGCATATTCGTCGACGTCGTGAAGGCCACGTCGCGCCGGTTGATCAGCGTCTGCAGGTCAATCATATCCTCCTGGGCCGACTGCGTCCGGAGGTCGAGGGCATTCTTGACGGCCGTCATCGCCTGCATCCGCTCGTCATAACTGTCGACGGCAGCCGGCAGTCCCGAGTCGTCGATGCCGAATCCGATCAGTTCGTTCCGGACAGCCCCCCAGTCCAGGGCCGTTCCCTCGGCCAGCGCCTGAAGGATCTCGGAGAGGCGGTTGATGTCCGAGTTGTTGCTGCCGATGACATTCATTTTGGCGACGCTCTGCGCCTCCAGCACGGCTCCGGCGCGGATGCAGACGGCCGCCATCAGCTGGCCGAAGGTCAGCCCCTCGGCCAGGTCGGTATTGTAGAGCGACACCGCGTCGGCCCCCTGGGGGGCGTAGGGATTGGTATGGATCTGAACCGTCTCGATGGCCATAGGCACCTCCCGGGCTTCAGAGATTGCGGATGAGATTGGCGCGCGTGTCGGAAATCGCCGTCATCAGGTTCGTCGCCGTGGAATAGGACTCGTCGCGGCGGTCAACCAGCTGCTGCAGGCGCGACATATCCAGCTGCGACTCGTTGTTGAGCCCGTCAATCTCCGACTTCAGCCGCTGAATCATGCCCTCTACGACTTTCTTTTTTGCGCTGTACTGCGTAGGATTGTTCACGTCATAATAAAAATCGGGACGCTCGTCTCGATCTCCCGTGGCAGATCCTGCCACCGGGACATACCCGAGACTCCGCAACACATCGGCCGTCTCCTGCCCGAACCAACCATGGCCGTCATCCTCACCGGAATCATCATCATCGAAAGCGGCCTGGAACTGCGTCATCTCGGAGAGTGCCTCGCCGAGGGCCTCCAGGCGCGCATTGCGCTCCCGGATGCGGGTCGAGAGCGGCTCCACCTCGCCCTCAACGGCGACGGCGCGGTTTTTGGAGACATCCACCATGAGATCCTGCAGGTCGACCTGCTTCCCGTCGATGGTGTACTCGCTGGCCGTGATGCCCCAGCGCGACGTGATGCTGTTGGGGTCGGCGAGACTGTTGCTGATGGGATTGGAGTCGATGGCCATGGGCTTTATCCTCCGAAATTGGCGATGATGGACTGTGACGCGTTGTTGACCTTGACAATGAGCTGGGAAGCCGTCGAGAAGGCATTGTCGCGCTTTGAGAAAAGCGACTGGATGGAAACCATGTCCTGCTGGAGGTCATTGTCCTCGCGGTCCAGGGCGTACTGCACGTCATTCTGCGCGTACGAGGCATTGTCGCGGCGGATGGAGCCGTCTGACTCCAGCGTCAGCGTCATGCCGTACTTGGCCATGAGCTCGCGGGCGCGCGGCAGCTTGGGGTCCCAGACCGTATCGGAGGACTGCTGGTTCTTGGTCGGCATCGCCGCCACGACCTGATTGAGAGTCGAGAGCACTTCGCCGAGGTCGTCAAGCTTCTCCATCCGGAGGCGGACCATGGCCGAGAGCGCGTTGCACTCGGCCTCGAAGGCATTGGCCTGAAAGAGCGAGGCCGCCGCGACGGCCGCCGCATAATCCTGCCCGGCGACCCCGTTGACCGAATACGACACCTGCGCGACGCCGTAAACGGAGGCCCCGGGAATTTCCTGCGCGCTGATGGTCAGATCGGCCATAATCGGGCTCCTGCGGGCTTACGCCTGAATCGCGTCGCGCATCGACTGGCTTTCGGCCTGCAGAACGGCCTGGGCCAGCGACAGCACGGCCCGGATGACATCCTGCCCCTGATTGAAGAGATCCTTGATCTGCTCCAACCCCTCCTCGGCCTCCTTCTGCTCGGCTCCCATCTCGGTTGCCTCGGCCGAAAGCATGTCGGAGGCGCCGCGAACCAGGCCCTGCGCGGTATTGCCCACGGTGGCGAAAATATCGCCGATGCTGTGCCACTTGTTTGCCTGATACTCGCCCTGGATGCGGCGTTCGTCGGTGCGGTAGGTATTCTGCGCCGACTCGGCGCGGGTCTGGGCTTCGTGCAGGTCGGCGGCGGCGGCATCCATCTCCTGCTTCAGCGGGCCCTTTTCGGCGGCGGCGAGATTGTCCTGGGCCGTCTTCAGCTCGCCCTGCGCGGTCGAGAGCTCCTGCTGCGCGGCGGCAAGGTCGTCCTGAGCCGTCTTCAGCTCGCTCTGCGCGGTGCGCTGCTCGGCCTGCGCGCTCTCCAATTCACCCTTGGCCGCGTCAAGGCGGCTCTGCGCCTCGACGCGGCTCTCGGCCGGGGCGGCGTCCAGATCCGCCTGGGCGCGGTCCACGGCGCTCTGCCGGGAAGCGACCTTGGCATTCGCGGTCTCAAGATTGGTCTGACGCGATTCGACGGCGCTCTGCCGGGCCTCCACCGCCGTCTGCCGGGCCTCCACCGCCGTCTGCTTCGCGTCGGCATGCCCCCGCAGCGAACCGACCTGCTCGGTATACTTCGCCTGAGCCGTGTCAAACTTGGCCTGCATCGCATCGACCTGCTTCTCGGCAGGCCCGACGCCGGACTCCTTCAGGGCCTTCATCTGGGCGGCATTGCCCTGCGAAGACTTGATCATGGCTGCCCCCTGGGCGACGACCTGAATGGCGCAGACCGCCAGCCCGGCAATCATGCCGGTGAGGGCGGCGGAGCGCTGCGCGTCGGCCTGATTCTGAATGGCCGTCTGAATGGCCTGATTCTCGGCCTGCCGGATGTCGCGTGCGGCATCGCGCTGGGCCTGCGCGGCCTCGAGCATCAGCGCGATCAGCGCGTAGAGGTCAAAGAGCACCGCACCCGTCTGCTCCGGCAGCGGCGTCGCCGCCAGCGCCGCATAGGCTCCCTGCAGCGAAGCCGCCTGCTCCTCCGTCAGCGCAAACGCCGGATCGGACGTCAGCTTGGAGACCAGCGAGGCGAATTCCCCCTCCTCCAGGCTGCCGGGGCCGTCGATCTGCGGCACGGAGACGGTGATCTGCCGGGCCGCGCCGCCCTCCCCGACGGAGAGGGTCACATTGCCGGCCGCCGCGTCGAAGGCGGCCTCCCGGATGCCGGCCGCCGGAGCGGCCGTATTGATTTTGTCGACCAGCGCGCCCCAGTCGAAGCGCTGCTGGGAAAGACCTGCAACCGACGTATCCATGGGAGACTCCTTTCCGGCCGCTTAGGCCATGGCGCCGATCTGGCTGGCGATCTCGCGCTGCGTATCGGTCTCGGAGGAGAGAATGTCGATAATCGCCGCGATGCCGTTCTGAATCTGATTGAGGATGGCCTCGAGCTCCTCCTGGCTCTCCTCAAGCTGCTGGCGCATGACGGCCATGAACTTCTCCATTTCGGAGAGGTCGGCCTGGGCCATGCCGGCCTTGTAGCCCTGATAGGAAGCCGCGCCGCCGACCAGCGTCGTCGCCGCGCCCATGACCCCCATCCCGATCTCCAGCGCCGTCTTGGCGGCGGTGGCCGCGACCTGCGCGCTCGTCATGGCCACCTTGGCGGCCGTCTCGGCGCTCTTGGCGATGGCATTGGCGATGGCCCCCGTCCCAGCCCCCGCGCCGACGGTCAGCACGATGGAGGAGACCGCCATGATCACGGCCGCCATAATCTGTGCGGCCATCTCGCTCATGCCGGCGTCTTTCAGCGCCTCGGCCAGCTTCTCGGTCAGCTTCTCGACGACGCCGGCCTCGTTGAGCGCCGCCAGCGTCACCGCCGCCACCGCGCCGACCACCGCACCGATCGCAACGCCGCCGGTCGCCACCGAGGCCACCACGGCGAAGACGACCGCCAGCGCGGCCATGAGCCAGCCGAAGATCTTCGTCAGCCGCGACGCCTTGGCGGCCTTGTCCATCTCCGCCAGCGTCTCCTTCAGCTGATCGATCTGCTCGGCGTGGCGCTTCTCGAGCTCGCCCTTCTGCAGTGCGATGCGGTCTTTGGCCATTTCGGCCTGCTGCTGGTCGTTCTCCAGCTTCAGATAAGCGATCAGCTTCTCGAGGTCCGCGGCCTGCGCCTTGGGGTCGTCGGGATTGTCCAGGGCGGGGATTCCGGTGGCGCCGGTCATGGTGCCCGTCTCGCCGGCAGTCTGGACGGACGCGGTATTGGTCACGCGCACGGCACGGTCGGTGCCCAGCAGGGCGGCGACGTCACGGATCAGCTGAGTGCCCTTCTCGGTCACCGCCTGGCCCTTCGCCATTTCGGCTGCCTGATTCACATACATCGGGCGCTGCGGGGCGCGTTCGGTAATTCCGGGGATTTCGGCCATGGGGGGCCTCCTTTCTTGAAACAAACGGATGCTAACGGGTTCTTCGGCTCCGGCCCTCAGGCCTCGCCGACAATGCGGGCCTCGAGCTCCTCGGCCATCTTCAGATAAAGCCGGCCGCGCTCGGTCTCCTTCGGCGCATACTGCTTCAGGGCGGTGAGGGCCGAGAGCGCATTGTCGCGGTCCCCCTTCGCCAGGAAACACTCCGCCGCGTGGTACTGCGGCTTGGGGTCACGGAGATTCAGAAACGAGGCAAAGGCATACGAAGTCACCGCCCCGTCATAATCCCTGCGCACCTGCTGCACGGCCCCCATGCCCGTCCAATACTTCGGATTCATGTGATCGAAGAGCACCAGAAAGCGGAACACCTTGTCGGCCTCGTCGTAACGGCCGGTATTGTAAAAGTTGAAGCCCAGCGAGTACACCGCCTCCATTTCGCCGTCGGTGATGCCCTTCAGGTCCCGGATGGTCGTCACATCCTCCACCAGCCTCCGGGCGGTCTCGGCAATGGCCTTTTCGTCAATCTGCTGCGTCATGGTCCGATTCCTTTCTTGATGAAAAACAAAAACTCCGCACCCTTCAGACAAGCGTCTCGCGCCGCGTCTCAAGCGAATCGACCAAGTCGCCCGCCTGCCGCCGCAGCGCGTCGCGGATAATGGCGGCCGGGGAACGCTCGTCGCGCGCGACCGCCTCGTTCGGGTCGCGCTCCTGCTCCTCCAGCGGCGTCGCATTGGCCAGCTCGTCGGCCAGCAGCCGCATGGCCTCCGTCAGCGCCTGCGTGCCCTCGGTGTCGAGATTGGCGACCAGCCCGGCGGCCCGCTCCTCCAGCGCGTCAAGCGCCGCCCCGCGCTCTGCGAACGCCGTCTGCGCCGCGCCGACGGCCCCGCGGGCCGCACGCACCGACGCACGCGCGCCGTCCGTGGCCGACTGCGCCCGGGTCAGCGCCGCCTCGGCGCGCTCCAGCTCCGCCTCGGCCTTCTCCTTCGCGTCCGCATCCGCGGCGGCATTGACCGCCTGCTGCGCCGCGTCGCGGGCGGCCCGCGCCTTCGCCTCGGCCGCCTCGGCCTGCTCCAGCGCGCTCTCGGCCTGCTCCAAATCCCCCGTGGCCTTCTCCAGATCCGTCCTGGCCTGCTCCAGATCCTTCTCGGCCTGCTTCAGCTCGCCGGCCAGCGAATCCAGCGCCTCAAACGTCTCGCGGTTGGCCTCGGCGGCATTCGCATTGATGGCCGAAACCAGCGTCGTAATGCCGGCCAGGTGGGTCAGCAGGGAATTCTCGCGCGCCCGGTTGGTCTGCTCCAGCAGCAGCGCCGCCAGCTTGTCCAGATCGGCTGACCCGTCGGCGGACGAAACCGTCAGCGGCGAACCGCCCAGCACCGGCTGCGGATCGGCCTTCGGCGTCACCTGCGCGCCCGCCAGGGCGGCCGCGGCCATCTCCCCGACGGTCGTGATTCTGGAAGTGTCGATTCTGATATCCATAGGAAACTCCTTTCCGCTTCTCTGACGGGTCTACGCTCCGGCGGCCCAAAGGTTACAGCCGGAATTGCTGCATCATCACGCCGAACTTCTTCTTCCGGTTCGCGACCGTCCCGTCGCGCTCATCGGCATCCGGCGCCGGCGGCAGGCCGCCCCCCCGCACCCGCGGTTCCGGGCCCGGCTCCGGCATCTCGGCCAGCGACGGCAGGCCGCGCCGCTTCAGCTCCGCCTCCACCGCCGCCTTCTGCTCCTCGGTGAAGCGCAGCGCCGCCACCTGCGCGCGCGTCAGCCCCTGCTTCGCCAGCATGCGGTCCGTCTCCGCGATCCGCAGCTCAGCCTGGGAAATCAGATGCTTCGCGTCGCGCACCGTCCGGCGGATGCGCGCCAGATACGCCTCCGTCTCACGCGCCGCGGCACTCTTTTTCGGCTCCTGATCGTTCATGGCCCGCTTCCTCCCCCAAAATCCCTCAGACAAAGTTCGGCATATCCGGCGGCGCAAAATCCAGCAAATCCCGCACCCACCGCCCGAACGCATCGTCATGCGACGGCTCCTCAATGCCATCCAGGCCCGCCTCGCGGACCTCTCCGGGGGCCGTATACGCCCCCACCGTCACGGAAAGACCGCCCTCCAGCACCGGCCTCGGCCCCCCGGAACGCTCCGCCCCCCGCGCCTGCGGCACGGACGCCCCGCCGACGGAGGCGGCACGCCCGGCCTGAATCCTGCCAATCTCACTGTCCATGATAAACGGTACTCCTCTCTGACGCGGGAATACGTGCCGCGCACCGAAAGGTTACGGAAAATTTTCGGAAAAATTTCGGGCCCCGCCTTACCAGCCCCTCAGATCCGCCAGCGCCGCCTGCAGCTTCTCCTTCGCCCGGAAGATCCGCACCTTCACCAGCGACTCCGTCACCCCCGTCTGCCGCGCAATCTCCCGCACCGACAGCTCCGACACATGAAAGAGCAGATACGTCTCCCGCAGCAGCGGCGGCAAATCCCCCAGCGCCGCCATCAGCCGTCCCCTCAGATACGCCCGGTCCCCCCCGTCCGGCCGCGGATCCGCCACCGCCTCCTCCGTCCCCACATCCGGCGCATACACCGTAAAGCGCTCATGCCGGTACCGGTCATTGCGCAGATTCCGCGCAATCGTATGCAGCAGCCCCGACACCCGCCCCGGCTCATCGTCAATCTCCTCCCGGCGCTTCCACAGCCGCAGAAAACTCTCCTGCACGATCTCGCACGCCACGGCGTGCGGCGTCCCCCCCGCCACCAGATAGGCGGTCAGACGCGGCGCCAGACTGCGGTAATAGGCCTCTATGTCTCCAAGCATTACGCCAAGCAGTGTACCAAGCCGCCCGCCCCCTGTAAAGCCGCGCCGCAAGGAGCGCACCCCCGTGACGGCGCGCGGTGAGGCGTGAGCCCCCGTGGAGAGGCGCGGTGAGGAGTGAGCCCCCGTGGGGAGGCGCGGGGGGCGCGGTGAGGGGTGAGTCCACGTGGAGAGGCGCGGAGGGGCGCGGTGAGGCGTGAGCCCCCGTGGGGAGGCGCGGGGGGGCGCGGTGAGGGGTGAGCCCCCGTGGAGAGGCGCGGAGGGGCGCGGTGAGGGGTGAGTCCCCGTGGAGAGGCGCGGAGGGGCGCGGTGAGGCGTGAGCCCACGTGGAGAGGCGCGGAGGCTCAGGTGCGCGGCGCCGCGGCGACAGCCGCGGCTTGCTCCCTGAGTGCACATGAAGCCCCGCGC
>CALXSH010000065.1 GCA_944391065.1 uncultured Kiritimatiellota bacterium
GCCGGCCCCCCTAGGGGGGCCCTGGGGGCCTTTCGCTTCCTCTTGGAAAATCCACGGCCTAATCTTACAACGTACCATTCCGCTGCGGCGGCGCTTCATCGTTCCCTCTCGGGCGCAAAACATGCTAAACTGCGCCTCGGTATGTTACGGGACATTGAGACATCGCTTACGCTGCTTGACGGCCTGGCCGCCGATAAGGCTGCCGTCTGGGAACGGTTTGTCCGCCTTTATTTCCGCCCCATGGCCGACTTTGCCGAATGGCAGGGCCGCCGCTGGGGGCTTGACGCTTCCGAATGCGAGGATGCCGTCCAGCGCGTCTTCGTCGCCATTGCCCGACATACGCGGACTTACGACCGCAGCCGCGGGTCTTTCCGCAATTGGCTTATGCTGCTGGTCAAGTCTCAGGTCGCCGATCTGGCCCGCGCCGCCCGTGCGCGGGAGCTCCGCGAGCAGCGCGGAGCCGAGCGTCTGGAGGATATCCGCGCCGAGGCCGTCACCGATGACGAGTCCGAATCCGTGCGCAAGGCTCTCTTTGCCCGCGCGCTCACCCAGGCGCTCGAACGCAGCGAGCCCCGCATCCGCGAAGCCTTCCGGCGCTATGCCCTCTGCGGCGAGTCGGCTGCGAAAGTCGCCGCGGAGCTTGGGCTGACGGCCAACAATCTTTATCAGATCCGCCGCCGCATTCTGGACCGTGTGGCGGAGGCGATGGAAATGATCCCCGATGTCTGATCCGGGACCAGAGACCCTGCTTCTGGCCGAGCTTTCACCGAAACTGGCCGCGGCCGAAGCCGCGCGTTACGCGCTGCACCCGGGAGACGCCGTCGACGGCCTTCGGATTGACGGCTGCCTCGGTGCCGGGGCTTCCGGTGAAGTTTACGCCGTCTACGATGCGGCGCTCGACGGGGTCTTTGCCCTGAAGCTGCTCCGGCGCACCGAGCCGGCCGTCCGTGACGCCTTTCTGCGCGAGGCCCGGCTGCTTGCCGCCCTGCGCCATCCCAATATTGTCCGCGTCATGCGTGCCGGCGTCTGGCAGGAGCGGCCCTACTTCGTGATGGAAAAGCTGGCTCCGCTTCCGTCCGGCCCGGCGCCTGACGAGGTGCGGCGGTGGATCGTGGCGCTCTGCGGCGCCCTGACCGAACTCGCCCCGCGCGGCCTCTCCCACTGCGACATCAAACCCGACAACATTCTCTGGGACGAAGCCCACCGGCAGCCGGTTCTGGCCGACTTCGGCATCGCCGTCGCCTCCGGCCGCCCGGCCTCCGGCACGCCCGGCTATTCCGCGCCCGAGCACCGCGCCTCCCCGGCAGCCGACGTCTATGCGCTGGGTGTGCTGGCCAAATCGCTCCTGCCTCCGGAGGCTTACCGTCCGGGCACCCCCTGGCGGGCCGTACTGACCGAAGCCCTCGCGGCCGATGCCGATCTTCGTCCGCCGGATCCGGCTGCGCTTGCCGAACGGATCGCGGAGCTCTTCTCCGGGAGGGCTGCCCGGCGGCGTGCGCGCCGCTTCGTGCTTTGGGCAATGCTCTGCGGCCTGCTGGGTGCCGCGGGCACGGCCCTGTGGATGCGAAGCCGCCCCCTGCCGGAGCAGCCGGAGACGCTGCCGCCCGCCGGGCCCCCCGCTCCCGCGCGGACGGTCTCGGCGGAGGGCGGGGCGGGCCCGCCCTCGTCGCCCGGGGCCCATGTCTGCACGCTTGCCTGCGACCGCGTGGTCACCCTGAAAGGTCCCAAGGCACGCTACACCGTCACGGAGGATGTCGACCACCTCCTCTACATCGTGCTTGAAATCGCTCCCAATGAGCCCGCTGAACTCATTGTCGACATCCCCGCCGGCAAACGCCTCATCATCAAGGGCACCATCGCCCTGAAAGACCCCGCCGTCAGCGTTCGCGGCAAGGGCCCCTACGACGTCACCGTCCGGGCCGTAGGCGGCGGTTCGCTCTCCCTCATCCAGGTCATGCCTATGTTTGCCGCCTCCGACCTGACGCTCCGTCTGTACCGTTCGCCCGACACGACCGTCACCGAGACCCGCCCCGTCGGCGCGGCTGTCTGGGAGCCCGTGCCGTAGTGCGGCGGAGCCGGTGGGGACTGCCGCCGCTCAGTCGCCCCGCGACTGCCTGCTTACGAAGGTTTCGAGGCCCTCGGCGATTTCGCTGAGGACGGCCGCCGGGAAGACTTTGGCCTGGGCTTCGGCGGGGGTAGCGCCCTGGCAGAGGAGGGCGTAGTAGCGGTCGGGCAGGGACCGCAGTCCGGCTGGAGCCTCTGTCCGCAGCCAGTGGATCAGCAGCCACGACACCGCATAGGCCGCATCGCGCCCCGCTCCGTAGAAGACCTCCTGTGAAGCGCCCATCAGCGCCGCCAGCCCTTTGGCCGACCGCATCCCCTCCGCGCGGCGCGCGGTTTCCAACCGCGGGGAGACGGTCGGTTCGCCCTGGCCGCCACGGACGCGGAAGGTCTCAAAGAAGGTGGCGTGGCCCTCGTTGAACCACGTCGGCACGGTCGCCAGGGTCGGCGTCACGAGGAAGAGATACTGGTGAAAGCCTTCATGGAAGGCCACGGACCGGATGGCTTCCCGACGGACCGTATTGGACTCCTCGTCGTTGTCGGCCAGGACGACGAGTTCGCGTTTGGTCGTCGAGAAGACGCCGCCGCTCCACGCCATGCCTTCGCCCACGTAGGCCTGATAATCGGCCCGGCGTCCGAAGACGCGGATGGTGCTGAGGGGCGTCTCGCTGTCCGCCGGCAGCGGGAAGAGGTTCGCGTAAGCGGCGCGGATGACCTTCATGTCGGCCAGCAGACGGTTCAGGGCGCGGTGATCCTTGCGCGGGAGGTCGGTGTAGACGCGGTACGGCGGCTCCTCCAGCGTAATCCATCCCTTCGTCGGCGCCGCGGGCGCGCGTCCCGCCAGGGCGAATCCGCCCAGCGCCTGGCCGAGTGCCTTCTTCCACGCCGCGGGATTTCCGTCGGCCGGCGTCACGCGCAGCGCGTAGGGTCCGCCCCCTTCACCTTTCAGATAAAAGAGCAGCACCGCATCTCCGCCCGCGACCGCGAACCGCGCCTGCCGCACCGCCCCGACGGGACGGAGCGACTCCGGTTTGCCGCAGGGACTCCCCGTCCACTCCCCGAGCCATGCGCCGATCTCCGCGGGCTTCAACGTCCCCACGGCCTCCTTCGCGGCGTTATACTCCTCACGCGTCACGTGTGCCCGCTTGAAGGGACCGCCTCGGCGCGAAGCAGGCGCGAGAAGTTCAAAACGGTTCCCTTCCCGGTCCTCCCAGAGTCCGAGGCGCTGTTCGGCGCGCCAGAGCTGTTCGGGATCGTAACATTCCACTTCCTCGGTCCGGCCGTCGTTCCACGTGCGGACATAACGGAAGGTCTCCGTCGGCGGCAGCTCCTCCGCCGCACACCCCTCCGGCAGGCGCAGCCGCAACGGCGGACAGGTGACATTCTGCCGAAACCCCGGCACCGCCCCGAAAGCCATCGGGACTGCCAGCACACTCATCAGAATCATTAGGCTCACGCGGCGCATAGCCATCCTCCTCGCGGCCGGACCTCCGCCCGCTCTTTCCCGATTATAGCAATCCTCCCGTCCCGGACACCCCCTCCTCCCGCCCTCCTCCCCTCTCTGCCTTCCGCGGACCTCATTCAAGATGTTGCAAATAAGCAGTATGCAGACTGCTTATTTGCGTCAAAATGTCACAAATAAGCGGTTTTCGCGTCTCGGCGCCGCTTATTTTGCACACTGCCGAGATCGTCGCGACAGTTTTGGCGGTTGCTCAAAGGCCCATGCCGGGGTCGATGCGGCGGAGGGTATTCAGGCCGGCGGTGTAGGCATAGAGCGCCGTGGGGATGAACCGGAGGGCAACGGACTGCTTGGTCAGGGTCCCCGAGGCGTTGAGTGAGGTCACAATGGCGCGCGGGAGCCCGTTGGTCTCCATGAAGCCCATCAGGGAGCGGAGCAGGGAGTGGTTGGCGTAGGGCTCGTCGGTCCACTTAATCTCGGTGCACCAGCGCGGTCGCTGCGTGTGCGGATCGAGAGCCACCAGATCGACCTCACCCTGGCTCTGACGGCCGTTGCGCCAATTGGCATAGCCGAACTCGAAGTCGGTACGCGGGAAGAATTGGGCCAGTACGGCGGTCTCGACGAGATTGCCGAGCGATGGGGCGGTCGGCATGATCGGTCGGAAAAAGGCGCTGTAGAGCGAAGGGTTGGTGAGGCAGACCTTGAAGGAGGTGACACGCAGGAAACGGCGCGCGTTCTGGTCGATTTTGTGGACGACGCGGATCAGGTAGGCATCCTCGAGATAGCCCAGGTAGCGCCGGATGGTGTCCTTGCCGACGCCTGAACGCTTGCTGAGCGATTCGTAGGAGACCTCACTGCCGGTGTGGTAGACCAAGTAGGCAAAGAAGGCGTGCAGCTCGCGTACATCGGTGATGCCGTAGAGGCTGGGAAGGTCGCGCAGGAGGACCTTGTCGATGATATCGTTGCGGACGAAGCGCCCGGGTTCGGCACGGACGGAAGGCGAGAGCACCGTCTCCGGATAGCCGCCATAGTTCACATAGTCGAGGAAGGCAGCGTTGAGAGCGTTGAGATCGGTGGCCGCGTGGCAGGGGATTGGTTCGGTGCCCTCCTCCCAGATGAGCGTGTCATCGCGCACGAGCCCTTCCTGATCGGAGAGCCGGAGATATTCACAGAAGGTCAGAGGCGAGAGGGTATATTCGGAGAAGCGTCCCGCACCGCTTTCGGTACCCTTGCGGCGAAGGTTGGCCGCCGCAGAGCCTGACGCGGCGAAACGGCACCCGGGGTAGGAGTCTGTCAGATTTTTAAGGTGACGCTCCCAGTCGCGGAGGTACTGGATCTCGTCGAAGAAGACGTAGTACCCCTCTGTTCCCTCGGCTCCGACGGTACTGCGCGCGCAATTGAAGAGGAGTTCCAGCGGAAGATTGTTGTAAATCGGCGTATCGACTGAAACGTAGAGAATCCTAGATGCCGGTACCCCTTCGGCAAGCAATTGCGCGATAGTGTGGTGAATCAGGACCGTTTTGCCGACGCGCCTCGGCCCGACCAGCAGCAGGGTGCGGCGGAGGGCTGTATCCTGCAACAGTGCAGAGAAGGACTCCAACGCATAACGCGGCTTCATGGCCGCATAGTCCGGACGGATGGACCCCGTGCTCCACCACGGATTGTCCAGCCTAAAGCGGTCCTGTACCAACTGAAGCTGATCGTCACTGAGCTGCATCATTGCTCACACCTCCTTACTTTTGGGTAAATTGTAGCAAATAAGCAGTATGCAGACTGCTTATTTGCGTCAAAATATCACAAATAAGCGGTTTTCGCGTCTTGGCGCCGCTTATTTTGCACATTTTGGGGGCCTCCCCGGGCCGCGAGGTCTGGTGTCTCAATCCCGGGTGGCGTCTCCACCGCGGCGGGATTGTCTTCGATGATGCTCTCCCGTCGGCAACACGCCTTGTCCCCTGAGTCCACGCGCGGCGGACTGCGGCGCTTTGCTACACTGAGGGCAGACGAAAGGAGGCGATATGCTTTTGAAGGTAATCGTATTGGCCGGCGGATGCTTCTGGGGCACAGAACATTTCTTCCGGCAGATTGACGGCGTGACCGAGACGCAGGTCGGGTACGCCAATGGTCAACTCTCCAATCCCACCTACCGTCAGGTCTGCACCGGCACCACCGGCCATGCCGAGGCCGTCCGCGTCACCTACGACGCCGAGCGACTCCCGCTTGAGAAACTCATCGCCTGTTATCTGAAGACGGTTGACCCCACGGCCGTCAACCGGCAGGGCAATGACGTCGGCCCGCAGTACCGCACGGGGATTTATACGCTTTCCGCCGAGGACAAAGCCGTCGTCGACAAGGCCCTGAAGGACCTCGAGAAGCGCCTTGGCCGCTGTGTCGCCATCGAATCGGAACCCCTCGTCGCCTTCTGGCCCGCCGAGACCTATCACCAGCGTTACCTCGAGAAGAACCCCGGCGGCTACTGCCACATCCCGCCCGACCTCTTCGAATGGGCCGCCGAACAGTGATTCCGCCGTCGTCCGTCAGGGCAGCAGGAGGTCCGGCACGTTGATCTGGCGGATCCTGCCGTGGACGTGATTGGGAATGGCTGATTCCCGTATCCGCCAGGGCAAAAAAGTATAACGACTGCGCCCAAAACCTACTTATTCCTCTGCAGAGGGGCATACGGCCTTGTCTGTAGGGGAACAATGTCGCTTTTCCATAGAGAAGAGGGCGTGTGCTTGTCTATAGAGGCGTGAATGGACTCTGGGCAAAGGCGGTATAGGGTTTCGGGAAGGTCGCCAAATCTTGTTGCCCTGACCCGGAAGGAATGGCATCCGTGTCGTCTCCGGTTTTGGGGGTGGCCCGTCCGGGGCTCGGCAGGATGAGGGCGCTTTTTGATATACTGGCGAGCGGTTTATCACTTGAACAGGAAGGACTGACCATGCAGCAGGATATGATTGCCGTTATCGACCTTGGCAGCGAACGCACCACGGTGCTGGCCCGCGCAATCCGCGCCCTTGGTGTGTATTCCGAAATTCACCCGCACGATCTGACGGACGGTCAGTTGGCTGCGCTGCCCAATGTGCGCGGTTTTGTCCTGGCCGAGGGCCCCAACCGCGCCTACGAAGGCCAGGTCCTCGAACTCTCCGCTGCCATCGCCGCCTCCGGCCTGCCGACGCTGACGCTCGCCGACGGCTCCGACACGGCCGCCCTGAAGGGGTTTGTCTTCGACACGTGCAAGGCCCGGGCCAACTGGACCATGGAGAACTTCATCGCCGATCAGGTGGAGCTGATCCGCCGTCAGGTCGGCGACCGCAAGGTGCTGCTCGCGCTTTCCGGCGGCGTTGATTCCTCCGTTGTGGCGGCCCTGCTCATTCGCGCCATCGGCCCTCAGCTGACCTGCGTCCATGTCAATCACGGTCTCCTGCGCAAGGGTGAACCCGAGCAGGTCGTTCAGGTCTTCGGCAAGGAGCTCGGCGCCAATCTCGTTTACGTCGATGCCACCGACCGTTTCCTCGGAAAGCTTGAGGGCGTGGCCGATCCCGAGGCGAAGCGCAAGATCATCGGGGCTGAGTTCATCCGCGTTTTTGAAGAGGAGGCCCGCAAGCTTGACGGCATCGCCTTCCTCGGTCAGGGCACCATTTATCCCGACATCATCGAGAGCGGCACCAAGACCGCCAAGACCGTCAAGAGCCATCACAATGTCGGCGGCCTCCCGCCGGACCTTCAGTTTGAGCTTGTCGAACCCCTCAAGATGCTGTTCAAGGACGAGGTCCGCGCCTGCGGCGTGGCGCTCGGCCTGCCCGAGAGCATGGTTTACCGCCAGCCCTTCCCGGGCCCCGGCCTCGGCGTCCGCTGCCTTGGCGCCATTACCCGCGACCGCCTGGAGGCGCTTCGCGCCGCCGATGCCATCCTGCGCGAGGAATTTGACCGCGCCGGTCTGCGCGGCAAGGTCTGGCAGTACTTCACCGTAATTCCCGACATCCGCTCCGTCGGTGTCCGCGACGGCGTCCGTGCCGACGAATGGCCCTGCGTCATCCGTGCCGTCAATACCGTCGATGCCATGACCGCCACCGTCGAGCGCCTTCCCTGGGAGCTCATGGAGCTCCTGACCCGGCGCATCACGCACGAGGTCCCCGGCATCAACCGCGTCCTCATCGACATCACCCCCAAGCCGACCGGCACCATCGAGTGGGAATAATCCCTGTCTCTCTAAGGAACAGCCCTTACATGGAAGAACACGAACAGATTCTGGTCCTGGACTTCGGCTCGCAGTACAGCCAGCTGATTGCCCGTCGCATTCGCGAGTGCCACGTCTACAGCCAGGTCCTCCCTTACTCCACCTCCCCCGAGAAGCTTCGCGCCCTCAAGCCGCGCGGCATCATCCTCTCCGGAGGCCCCTGCAGCGTTTATGAGCCCGGCGCCCCCGCCGTCGATCCTGCCCTGTGGGAGCTCGGCGTGCCCATGCTGGGCATCTGCTACGGCATGCAGCTGATGATGCACAGCCTGGGCGGCAACGTCGGCCCCGGCGCCGCGCGCGAATACGGCCGCGCGGAGGTCCGCGTCACCGACCCGGCCTGCCCGCTCTTCCGCGGCATCCCGGAGGCTTCGGTCATGTGGATGAGCCACGGCGACAAGGTCACCGCCACCCCGGCCGGCACCCGCACCGTCGCCGTCACCGACAATACCGAGTACGCCGCCGTCGAAATCGAGGGCCGCCGCCTCTACGGCATCCAGTTCCACCCCGAGGTCGTCCACTCCGATTACGGCACCCCCCTCATCCGCAACTTCTGCCTGGATATCTGCGGCTGCCGCGGCGACTGGTCGATGGCCTCCTTCATCGAGACCCAGACCGCCGCCATCCGCGAGACCGTCGGCGACCGCCACGTCATCCTCGGCCTCTCGGGCGGCGTCGACTCCTCCGTGGCCGCAGCCCTCATTCACAAGGCCATCGGGCGCCAGCTGACCTGCATCTTCGTCGACAATGGTCTTCTCCGCAAGAACGAAGCCGCCCGCGTCCGGCAGCTCTTTGCCGACAATTTCAAGATGGATCTCTGCTTCGTCGATGCCTCCGAACGTTTCCTGACCAAGCTCAAGGGTGTCTCCGAACCCGAGACCAAGCGCAAAATCATCGGCCATGAATTTGTCGAAGTCTTTGCCGATGCGGCCCGTTCCATCCCCAACGTGACCTTCCTGGCCCAGGGCACCACCTATCCCGACGTCATCGAGAGCGTCCCGATCAACGGCAATCCGTCGGCCATGATCAAGAGCCACCACAATGTCGGCGGCCTGCCCAAGGATCTGCAGTTTGAACTGCTCGAGCCGCTCTCCCGCCTCTTCAAGGACGAAGTCCGTGAGGTCGGCCGCCTCCTCGGTCTTCCCGAGGACGTCGTCATGCGCCAGCCCTTCCCCGGCCCCGGCCTCGGCGTCCGCCACCTCGGCGCCGTCGCCAAGGAGACGCTGGATCTGCTCCGCGACGCCGACGAAATCTTCGTCGACGAAATCAAGGCCGCCGGTTACTACTACAAGGTCTGGCAGGCCTTTACCGTCTTCCTTCCCGTCCGCTCCGTCGGCGTCATGGGCGATCAGCGCACCTACGAGTACACCGTCGCCCTCCGCACCGTCCAGAGCTCCGACGGCATGACCGCCGACTGGGTAAACCTCCCCGACGACCTTCTCCGCCGCATCTCCTCGCGCATTGTCAACGAGGTCCGCGGCATCAACCGCGTCGTCTACGACATCACCTCCAAGCCGCCGGGCACCATCGAGTGGGAATGATTTCAGAGACCCGGAAAAGCCTGATATGACGGGGTTTTAGGGGTTAAAGACCCTCCGTGGCAACGATGTGACAACATTTTTTCATTATTCATAAAAAGAGAGCCAACTGATTTTGATTAGTCAGTTAGCTCCCTTTTTATTTTGTTGTCTTAGTAGACATATCTTCTGGAACCCTTGTCAATAGGTCTCTATTGAAATTCAAAGAGTCAATCGCTTGTTTTTCATCTAGTATATTTGTTCTTATATATTCTCGAACGATAATTGCTGCAAAACACTGAGATTCAACAGCCTGGTTGCGGAGCAAATCGTAATGAACATTCCCCGATATCGTAATGTGTCAAACGCTATTCGTCAAATAGAAAGTGCACCGAAGCCTAAATCGGGGTCATGAGTTATTCTTCATTTGCTGGACACCGAA
>CALXSH010000066.1 GCA_944391065.1 uncultured Kiritimatiellota bacterium
CCCGAAGGGGGCGCCCCCGCGGGGGCGGCGCGCCCCTACGAAGAACAAATCCAGTCTTAGAACAAAAAAAGAGCTCCGTCACGCGCCATCCGAGGTGAGCCTACGGCCCGTGAGCATAGGCGCATTTTTACATCCTCCGAATCAAGGGGATGCCTTGACGCCGACAAAAAAGTGGACGGGGAAGAGGTGCGTTGACGGCTTTCAAGCGGTCCCATCCGGGAAGCCCGCCGCCCATGGACGACGCAGACGCCCCGGAATGCGCAGGCATCCTCTTACGCGAAAGCCACGGCCTCCCTCTGACCTTCATAAGCCACGCCCAATAGCCCCCATCAGGACCGCACAGAGAGCGACAGGTGACCTGTACATGGCCCCAAGCCGATATCCGACCCTATAGGGTAGTTCACTGCTACCCTATAGGGTGATGCCTTACTACCCTATAGGGTGATGCCTTACTACCCTACAGGGTAGTAAGTCTATCTTGGCCGTACTGTCGGTCTGAAGCAACCTTACCGCAAATCCCTTTCGTGCCGTCTCCCGGTTCCCTTCCGGGAGCTTCATGTGCATGGGTGGGACGACCGCGACGCATCGTGCCGTCTGCGGGCGTCAGGGAGAGAGGGAGGGGCTTTGGGGTTGAGGGGGGCGGCGGAGGTTTGGGATAATGGGCCAACCCTCTTGACAAGGAGACTTCATGTACAGACTTCTGACAGCATTCGCCCTGACGGCCGGATTGGCCTTTGCCGCGCCGAGGCCTGACGATCCCTTCTTCCCGGACCTGACCTACGCCGACGGGTTGCTCACGGTAACCTTCGATCTGAACGATCCCGGCGAGCATATCTATGACGATATGCTGCTTTGCTCGCTCGGTGACGCGCTGACGAAGCCGGAGTCGGTGCCCGATCCGGACGGCCGTCCGGCCTATGAGGGGACGGCGGTCTTCGTCTGGGAGGCGAAGCCTTCCACAACCTTTACGCTGGAGTATCAGGGATGCACGGACGGGCAGTGCCTCTTCCCGCAGACGCGGACCTTCTCCGTCACGGCGGACGGCCTGGTCATCGAGGGCGGACTGCCCACGGCCGCGCCGGCGACGCCTGGGGCTGCCCCTGCCGCACCGGCCGCGACTTTGGATTTTCCGGTCGCCGAACGGACCTTGACGGGTTATGTTGAGGCCGAGGAGTTCAACGGGTTCCTCCGCGGCACGCGCGAGCGGACCTTCGCGGACGATCCGCTGGCCTTCGTGCGCGAACACGGCATGCTGGCCTTCGTCCTGCTCGTCTTCCTGGGCGGTCTGCTGCTCAATCTGACGCCCTGCGTACTGCCGATGATTCCGATCAATCTGGCCATCATCGGCGCCGGCGCGGCGGGCGGAAGCCGTCTGCGCGGGGCGCTCCGGGGCGGCGCTTACGGTTTCGGCATCGCGGTGGCCTACGGTCTGCTGGCGCTGATTCCCGTGCTGACGGGGGCGGCCTTCGGCGTGATTCAGTCGGCCTGGTGGTTCAACGCCGTTATCGCCGTCGTCTTCGTGCTGCTGGCGTTGGCGCTATTTGACGTCTTCATGATCGACTTTACGCGCTTCTCGGGTCCGGGCAGCGACCGCAAGGGGGTCCTGGCGGCCTTTGTCGCGGGCGCGGTCAGCGCCGTGCTTGCGGGTGCGTGTGTGGCGCCGGTGCTCATCGCAGTGCTTCTGCTGACCTCGGCCTATGTCGCCGAAGGGACCTACTGGGCGCTCTGCCTGCCCTTCGTCCTCGGTCTCGGCATGGCGTTGCCCTGGCCAATCGCCGGCGCGGGGCTCTCCTTCCTTCCGAAGCCGGGGGCCTGGATGGTCTGGGTGAAGAAGATCTTCGGCGTCATCGTGTTGCTCTTTGCCCTCTACTACGGTTTTGTCGCCTACAGGGCGCTCTTCCCCGCCACGGGATCCGATGAGGCTCTGGCCGGTGCCGTCGAGGCCGACGCTTCCGATCCGGCGTCCGTCCAAAAGGTTCTCACCGAGGCCAAAGCCGCCGGGAAGCCTGTCTTTGTCGACTTTTGGGGGCCTGCCTGCAAGAACTGCGAACTGATGGAGGCAACGACTTTCCGCGACGCGGACGTGCAGAAGACGCTGGAGGACTGCATCGTCGTCAAGATCCGCATGGATCTGGCCGACACGGAGCGCATCGAGACGGTCCGCCGGGCCTACAACATCCAGGGGCTCCCGACCTACCTCATCATCGACGGGGAATGACGGGCAACCAGCATACGCACCCGACCTGGGCCTCGCGCGCTGATCTTCTGAAGGATCCCCGCCTGACGGAGTTCGTCGCGTGGCTCAGGCAACTGCGTCAGCTGAGCCCCCACACCGAAGAGAACTACCTGCGGGACATCGGGCAGTTTGTCAATTTCTTCTATGGCACCGAGGCGGTGCCGCCCTTCGACTGGCTCCTGCCGAACCGGCAGGACGCCAAACGTTTTCTCTACGCCTACACCAAGACCGGGGCACGGCCGGCCTCCGCCGCGCGCAAGCTTGCCTCGCTCCGGACCCTCTTCCGCTATTTCGCCCTGGAAAACCTGCGGGAGGACAATCCCTTCTCCGGGATCCGCCGCCCGAAGGGTGACCAACCGTTGCCGCGCGTCCTGACCGAGGCCGAAACGCTGCGCTTGCTGGAGGCGCCCGCGGAGGCGCTGAGGGCGCTTGATAATCCGACGCCGGAAACGCGCTACATCCATCTGCGCGACCGGGCCATCCTGGAGACGCTCTATTCGACGGGAGCGCGTGTCTCGGAACTCATCACGCTCGATCCCGGCGACATCAGCCTCTCCGACGGGGTCTGCCGGGTCTTTGGCAAGGGCCGCAAAGAGCGCCTCGCGCTCCTCGGCCGGCCGGCCCGCGAAGCTCTCACGGCAATGCTGGAGGCCTCGCTGGCGCTCTGGCCCATCGCCGCGGAGGGAGGGGGCGGGACGCCGCTTTTCCGCAATCTCACGGGGGGGCGGCTGACGACGCGTTCGGTCGAGCGGAGCATGAAACATTGGCTGGCCGCCGCAGGTCTTCCGGACGACCTCTCGCCCCACAAGATCCGCCACTCCTTCGCGACGCATCTGCTGACGCACGGGGCTGACCTGCGCGCCGTCCAAGAGCTCCTGGGACACGCCTCACCGGCCACGACGCAGATCTACGCCCATCTTTCGGCGGAACAGATCACGGCATCCTACCACCACGCCCATCCGCGCGGGGCAGCGCTCAGCAGCCGTCGTGATGACGGGGACCGAAGAGGCTGAAGAGCCAGCCGTTAACCAAGATGAGGAGCGTCGGGATAAGGACGACGAAGCCTCCGATGTGGTGCTCGTGGCAGTGCGCGTGGACAACGGGCGGGACATGGAGACAAGGCTGTAGCCAAAGGTCCGTCACGGCGGCGATGCCGAAGGCGACGAGGATGACACCGAGGACGAAGAGGAGGACCGTGCGCCAACCGAGGCTCTGGCCGACAATCAGGAGGGAGCCGACGTGGGTGGTCGGCGCGCAGGCCAGAAAGACGAGGACGGTGCCGGGGCTGATGCCGCCGGCGATGAGGCCGGCCGCGACGGGCACGATGGCGACCGAGCAGGCGTAGGCGGGGATTCCAATCAGGGCGGCGACGATGTAAGCCAAGATGCGGGGCATTCCGTCGAAGAGGTGTTCGGGGATAAAGAGCTCCAGGGCAGCCGCGGCCAGAACGCCGATGACCATAGGGAGGAAGATTTCGCACGGCAGGTGGAGGAAGGCATAGCGGAGAGCGTCGCGGACACGTTCGCCGCGCGAGACGTATTCGTGATGGTGGTGCTCACCGCCGGCATGGGGATGGTCATGGTCGTGATGATGGCAGCCGCAGAGGGCCGCGCAGCCGTCATTGAGGTCTTCAGTCTCGTGCAGCGGGGGTTCGGCATGGCCGAACCAGCGGACCAAGGCACCGCAGACGAGGCCGGAGAGAACGGCGCTGAGGAAGCGCAGGAGGGTGACGACGGGGCCAAGCATCGACCAGGTGAGCGGCACGGCGTCGGCACCGGACTGGGGCGTCGAGGCCATGAAGGCACAGACAGCCGATTTGCGCGCGCCGCTGCGGCGGAGGGCCAAGGCGACGGGGAGGACGCCACAGGAGCAGAGCGGCAACGGGAGGCCGAAGACCGAGGCCTTAACGATCGGCATCCACCCGGGACCGCCGAGGTGACGGCGCATCCGCGATTCGGTCATAAAGAAGGAACAGAGGAAGGCAATGGCAAAGCCGGCCAGGAGCCAGGGCGCCATGTCCAGGCAGATGTGCAGGAGAATGTGGAAGTAATCGCGCAACATGGTTTACGGGGCGGAAGGGATTGGGGCATCACAGAGTTTGGCGGCAAGGACGGGCAAACCGGGGTCGCGGGCGCCGAAGACGACGAGAATGCGGCCCGGCGAAGCAAAGTCCCGCATCAGGCCCTCGGCCTCAGCCAGGGTCTCCACGCGGGAAACGGGGCAGGTGAGGATGGCGGCGAGGTCGTCGGAGGTGACGGAGCGGTCGGCCGTGCCGCCGGCGTCATAGACAGGGAGCAGCAAGAGGCGGTCACAGGGGCGGAGGGTGGCATTGAACATCGCGGCAAGGCCCTCCTCCATCTTACGCAGGGGGGCATAGCCGTGGGGACGCCAAAGGCCGCAAACGCCGCCGGGCGCCGCAGCGGCAAGCGTTGTCCAAGCCGCGTGGAGCTTCTCGATATTGTGGGCGTAATCGTCGACGACCCAGGCGCCGCGGCAGGTCCCTATCCGCTCGAGGCGACGTCGGATGCCACGGAAGGTGACAAGACCCCGCGCGAGGACACCGGCATCGCAGCCGAGGGCGAGAGCCATGGCGAGGGCGGCCTTAGCGTTGGCGACGTTGTGGGCGCCCGGCATGGGCAGGGTCCAGAGGCGGCCGCGCCAGTCAAAGGTGACGTTCCAGCCGTCACAGGCTGGGGTGGGTTCAGGCGGGGCGTCGGTCGCATCGACGATGATGCCGGGGGTCTTGGCGCGGAAGGCGGCGAAGAGGGCTTCGGCCTCAGCCTTGGGGAAGTGGTCGCTGCTGGCGTTGGTGATGATGGCGTGGGTCGGGGAAAGGGCCATCAGGGAGCGGTCGGATTCGTCAGCCTCGATGACGGCGAGCCCGTCGGACAAGGCGGAGGGACGGACGGAAGCGACCCGTCGGCCGCCTTCGTCGAGGCCTGTCATTTCAGCGCCGTCGATGACCAGCGGGTCGCGTCCGCAGACGGCCAGAAGATGACCGAGCATGGCGGTGACGGTCGATTTGCCGCAGGTGCCGGTGACGGCAACCGTTTCTCGGCCTTCGCAGAGCATGGCCAGCGCAGCGCTGCGGTGGAGGACGCGGCAACCGATGGCGTTGGCGCGGAGGAGGTCGGGATTGTCGGCTTCGATGGCGGTGGAGTAGACCACGACGGTCTCAGGCGAACGGATGCCGGAGCCGTCCTGAGGAAAGAGTTCGCAGCCCTGGGCGGCCAGGATTTCGAGGACAGGGGTCCGCAGGCCGGCGGCCAGGAGGCGGTCAGAACCGGAAACGGCATCGCCGCGGTCGAGGCAGGCTTGGGCGAGCGCACTCATGCCGACGCCGCCGATGCCAATGAAATGAACAGTCTTCATGAGCCCCGATTATAGCATACGCACCAAGGGATCCGGCAGGGAGCGGCACGGCGGTTTGTGTGATTATGGTATGCTATGAGACCTATTTGAAAGGAGCGCGCGGATTTGAGTACCATCGGCATTGTAGAACCCCATGACGTGGCCCTGGATATTCCGGAGGGCGGTTGGCGTCTGGAAAAGGGCGGCACGCTGTCAGCCGTCACGGTCCGCTACGAGCAGGTCGGCACCGCGGCTCCAGACGGTTCGAACGTGCTCTTCGTCTGCCACGCCCTGACCGGTGACGCGCACGTGATCGGCTGGCGTCCCGGCGAGAATCCGGAGAAGGACCGCCCGAGCGGCTGGTGGGAGGGCATGATCGGCCCGCTCTCCGGCATCGACACGGACCGTTTCTGCGTCATCTGCGCCAATATTCTGGGCGGCTGCTCCGGCACGACGGGCCCCTCAAGCATCAATCCGGCGACAGGCAAACCGTACGGGTCCGCCTTCCCGGAGATAACGGTCGGCGACATCGTCGACGTGCACCGCGGGCTGCTGCGCAAGCTCGGATTCCGGAAGATCGCGGCCGTGGTCGGCGGGAGTTTCGGCGGCATGCAAGCCCTGGACTGGGCCATCCGCTATCCCGAGGAGATGGACCGGGTGGCCTTGATCGCGACGGCGGCGACGCTGAATACGCAGGCGCTGGCCTTCGACATCGTCGGGCGTCAGGCCATCATTCAGGATCCCAACTGGCACCAGGGCGACTACTATGACGGGCCGAAGCCGAATGCCGGGCTGGCCAACGCACGCCGCCTGGCCCACATCACCTATCTCTCGCAGTATTCGATGGACCGAAAGTTCGGCCGCGACAAACGCGAGGAGTGGCTGAACCAGGGACAGGAATTCCACACGCGGGCGCGCCGCGACTTCCGCACCTACTTCCAGATTGAGTCCTACCTGGAGTATCAGGGGCAGAAGTTCGTCAAGCGCTTTGACGCCAACAGCTATCTGCACATCACGCGCGCCCTGGACGCCTACGATCCCGAGGAGACCTACGGGAGCCTGGAAGCGGCGCTCCGTCAGGTGCAGGCAAAGATTCTACTGGTGAGCCTCAGCGGCGACTGGCTCTTCACGCGCAGCCAGGCACGGCGGATTGTCCAAGCAGCCGTGGCGCAGCGGCGCGACATCTCCTATTGCCATCTTCACGCGCCGGCGGGGCATGACGCCTTTCTGACGCACATTGACGAACTGAAGACAGTGATGCGGGCCTTTCTGACCTCGACGCCGATTGAGGACCCCTCGACAATCAACCGCGACGAGGCCTCGGCCTTCGCGGCCTTCACGCGCCACATCGACCAAGGGGCACGCGTGCTGGACATCGGCTGCGGCGACGGGACGCTGCTGAAGGTTGTCGCCCAGCGCCAGCACGCCTACTGCGTCGGCCTGGAGCGCAACCTGCCGAAGGTCGTCGAGGCGCTGCATTCCGGCGTGAACATCATCATGGCCGATATCGAGACCGACCTGCCCTACATTCCCGACGGCGTTTTCGACACGGCCATCATTTCCCACACGATTCAGGTGCTCAACCGCCCCGAGGTCGTGATGACGCAGCTGCTACGCGTGGCTTCCTCGGCGCTGATCGCTTTCCCGAATTTCGGTTATCTCGGCATGCGCTGCTCGCTTTTTTTCCGCGGGAAAATGCCGAAGGCCAAGGCCTTCCCGTATGAGTGGTACGACACGCCGAACATCCACAACTGCACGCTGGCCGATTTCTATGCCTTCTGCAGGAAATTTGACCTCGACGCGAAACTGCTCTACTGCCATTCGGCCAGCCTGACCGGCAAGTTCCTGATTCTGCTGGGCATGCGCAACCTGGGCGCCGACCACGTCATTCTCCGTCTCACGCATCATAAGAAAGACGCCAACCATGGCAACCGATGATCTCGAGCCCTTGCTCACCGACCTGACCGCCCGGCTGATCTGCCGCAACTGCCCGGCGGCCAACACCCGCCGCGACGTCAATCTTCCCGGCCGCGCCGCCATGGTAGCGGTGCTGAAGGAATTGCTCTCCGTACTCTTCCCCGGGTGTCTCTCCTACGCGCCCGTGGACCATGACGACGAAGAGGCCATCCATTCCCGGCTGAAGGCCATTGCCACGGAGCTGACCGATCAGATCGCACGCATCGAGGCCTACCGCATCCTGGAGCGGACCCGTCCGCAGGACTTTGACTGCGTCGGCCGGGCCCGTGAGGTAACGCACCGGCTGATGTCGGCACTGCCGGAGATCCGTGCCGTACTGCAGGAGGACGTATTGGCCGCTTACGAAGGCGACCCGGCGGCCCACTCCAACATGGAAATCGTCATGTCCTATCCCGGTCTGCTGGCCGTGGCCACCCACCGTATCGCCCATCGGCTCTACAGCGACGACGTCCATCTGCTGCCGCGCGTGATGAGCGAGTACGCCCATTCGCGCACGGGTATCGACATTCATCCGGGCGCCCGTATCGGGCGGGCCTTCTTCATCGACCACGGCACGGGCGTCGTCATCGGTGAGACCTGCGTCATCGGCAATCGCGTCAAACTCTATCAGGGCGTGACACTGGGTGCGAAATCCTTCGCGCGCGACGCCAGCGGCAATCCCGTCAAGGGCATCAAGCGCCATCCCAATGTCGAAGATGACGTCACCATTTACGCCAACGCCACCATCCTCGGCGGCGAAACGGTCATTGGCAAGGGCTCCATCATCGGCGGCAACGTCTGGCTGACGCACTCCGTTCCGCCGGGCTCACACATCTTCTATCAGGAGTCGTGACGCATGCGCTGCCTGCTGTCCATCCTGTTGCTGTCAGCCTGGGGCTCGCTCCGCGCCCTGCCGACCTCCTTCGGCGATATCCTCTTCGGCGCCACGGCGTCCACGGCGGGTTCCGAAAAGCTTTGGCGGCTCAGCGACGGCCTGCCGACATCCGGTCTGCGGATTGACATGCTGCCGGACGGCACGACGGAGACGGTCAGCGACTGTCCGCCCCATCCCGACCGTCTGGCTACGGCCACGATGACGCGGCTTCTGGAGCCCGTCGGCGACGACGGACGGGAACGGTTCCGCCTGACCTACACCGTCACCGCCGCGGCCGACTTTCCCAAAGTCAGGCTCTCCGTCACGCTCCTTGCCTCCGACCGCTTCCCGCCGTGCTCGGTCCGTCCCTGGGGGGACAGGCTGGCCCTGGTCGCCGACGCGGGAGATTGGTATATCATCACCGACCGGCCCGAAGCGGCCTTCACGGTATCCGCGGCCGAACCGCCCCGGATTACGCTCACGGTGCCCCGCACGGACCTTTCCTTCCACCGTCCGGCCGTCTTCTCGCTGACGGTCGGCGACGGGCCGTTGCCTCCCGTACCCGAGGATGACTGAACGTCCCGCCACGCCCCTTCCCCGTCTTCTGCTCCGCCGTAGGCTGGGCGCGGCGGTCGGCGTGGCAGCGCGGCTCCTCGGATGGGTGCTGCGCATGACGGCGGTGCCGCTGATTCTGCTGCTTCTCGTGGCGGCCTACGGTATTCCCGGGCGCTGGGTGAGCGCATGGCTTCCGGAGGCGCTCTCCGGATTCACCTGCGACCGCGTCGCGCTCCGCCCCTCGTCGGGATTGGTGGTGTTCGCGCCCCGGCTGACCGGCGCGGACGGAACGCTCTTTGGGACCGCGGAGCAGGTCAGCGTCGGATTTCGGCTGAGGGGAAAGGGTGACGGCTGGCTTGGCCATATCGCCTCGATCAGCGCAAAAGGCCTGATTGTGCCGTA
>CALXSH010000067.1 GCA_944391065.1 uncultured Kiritimatiellota bacterium
ACGAGGTCGGTGGCGATGCGGACGGCGGCGGCGGCGGTGCGCTTGCCGTTGCGGGTCTGGAGCATGTAGAGCTTGCCGTCCTCAATGGTGAACTCCATGTCCTGCATGTCGCGGTTGTGCTTCTCGAGCTTGTCGCGGATGGCGTCGAATTCCTTGAAGACCTCGGGCATCGCCTCCTCCAGGGAGGGATACTTGGCCAGGCGCTCCTCTTCGGAGATGCCGGCGCGGCGGGCCCATTCGCGGGAACCGGCAATGGTGATTTCCTGCGGGGTGCGGATGCCGGCGACGACGTCTTCGCCCTGGGCGTTGATCAGATATTCGCCGTAGAAGTAGGAGTTGTCACCGGTGGAGGGGTCGCGGGAGAAGGCGACGCCGGTGGCGGAGCGGGAGCCGCTGTTGCCGAAGACCATCGTCTGAACGTTGACGGCGGTGCCGGCCAGGCCGCGGATATCATTGAGCTCGCGGTACTTGATGGCGCGGGGGTTATTCCAGGAGCCGAAAACGGCGCGGATGCCCATGCGGAGCTGCTCGCGGGCGTCGGTCGGGAAGTCGGTGCCGAGCTGCTTGCGGATGACGGCTTTGTAGCGGGCGATGACCTCCTCGAGGTCCTCGGCGGCGAGCTCGGTGTCGAGCTTGACGCCCTTGGTGGCCTTGACGGCCTCGAGCTCATGTTCGAAATCGTGATGCTCCATGCCCATGACGACGTTGCCGAACATCTGGATGAAGCGGCGGTAGCTGTCCATGACGAAGCGCTTGTTCTGCGTCTTGGCGATCATGGCCTCGACGGTCTCGGCGTTGAGACCGAGGTTCAGCACGGTATCCATCATGCCGGGCATGGAGACGGCGGCACCGGAGCGCACCGAGACGAGCAGGGGGTTGGGGCCCTTGCCGAAGGTCTTGCCGGTGACCTCTTCCAGGCGGGTCAGGGCAGCCTCGACCTCGGGCATAATCTTTGCGAAAAGGGCCTCTTCGCCGATCTCGTAGTACTGGCCGCAGGCTTCGGTGGTGATGGTGAATCCGGGGGGCACAGGCAGACCCATGGAGGCCATCTCGGCAAGGTTGGCGCCCTTGCCGCCGAGCAGGGCCTTCATCTTACCGTCACCTTCGGAAGCGTCGCCGCCGAAGAAATACACATACTTCTCAATGCTCATTGTTTCAAGTCCTTACACTTCAGTCGATTCTCGCATCCCCCTTCGGGTTGCAATTGATGTGCAGTGTACCCGATTGACCGGCGGTAAGTCAAGGCCGATTCGCCTCCGCTCAGCCGTTCCGCCGCGTCAGGACGGGATTCCCGCCGTTTTCACCCAGCCCGAACCCTCCCGCAAAGCGTCTGCGGCTGCGTCCCCTGCCCCGGAGGTTGACCATGCCGGCCTCCGGCATGGGTAATGTTTGCCGCAGACATTACCAATGTTTGCCGCGGACATTACCAATGTTTGCCGCGGACATTACCAATGTTTGCCGCGGACATTACCAATGTTCGCCGCGGACATTATCCATACTTGCCGCTGCCGCAGTCGCCCGGCCTCGGCAGCGCCGGGACATGGTTGCGGGGAAGGCGCGTTTTTGCGACAATGCCGATTGAATCGACGAACGGGTCATCATCAAAAAGGATACATATCCATGCCCATTACCCAGTCTCCCGCCACCGGCACGGCCCTTCTGAAGTGGGCCGGCGACATTCTCGACATTACCGCCACGCGCACCGACGGCCCGGGTGGCCGGATGGTCTTCCGCACGAACCTCGGCGGCGCGGACCTGCACCACGGCGAAATTCTGGCCAATGCGACGGCCGATCGGCCGCTCATCCCCGGCCACGACTGGCACGACCTGCCGATGGAGCATCTGGGCGGCGGGCACTACCGCGTCCGCGTCCCGCTGCTGGAAGTCGGCGTCTTCGAGGGCAAGGCCTGCTTCATCCCCAACGATACCCCCGTGCCCGAATGGCCCGAGGGCGAGAACCTCCGCATCAAGGTCGCCCCGGCCGACACCGCGGCGGCCAATACGATTTATGCCGCCTTCGTCCGCCAGTTCGGCGGCTCGATGACCTGCGCCGAGGCGCCGAAGACGCACGCCGAGGCCGAGGCCGCCTTGGACGCGGCGGGCTACACGGTCATCCCGCCCAGCGGCACCTTCCGTTCGCTCATCCGCCATCTGGACCACATCTGCACAGAGCTGGGCTTCCGCAACATTCTTCTCCTGCCGATTCACCCCACCCCGACGACCTACGCGCGCATGGGCCGCTACGGGTCGCCCTTCGCGGGGCGCGACTTCCTGCAGATCGATCCGGCCCTGGCGGAATTCGACACCTCGGCCTCGCCGCTGGACCAGTTCCACGAGCTCGTCGCGGCCGTGCACGCGCGCGGTGCGGCCCTGATGATGGATCTGCCGGCCAACCACACCGGCTGGGCCTCCGCCATCATGTCCTTCCGCCCCGAATGGTACCGGCGCAATCCCGACGGCAGCTTCCATTCCCCGGGCGCCTGGGGCGTCACCTGGGCCGACCTGGTCGAGCTCGACTACGCCAATCCCGACCTCTGCCGCACCGTCGCCGACGTCTTTCTCTACTGGTGCCGCCAGGGCGTGGACGGCTTCCGCTGCGACGCGGGCTACATGATCCCCAAGCACGCCTGGGACCTCATCGTCTCGCGCGTGCGCATCGAATATCCCGACACTACCTTCCTCCTCGAGGGCCTCGGCGGCCCGATGGAGACGACCGCGGCACTCATCGGGCGCACGGGTCTGGACTGGGCCTACTCCGAGATGTTCCAGACCTACGACCGCAGCGCCTTTGAATTGATGATGCCCGGCATGCTGGCTCTCTCCGAGAGCGCCGGCCCTCTGGTGCACTTCGCCGAAACGCACGACAACAACCGCCTCGCGGCCACCTCGCATCTCTACGCCGGGCTCCGCACCGCGCTCTCGGCCATGTTCTCCCAGCAGGGGGCCTTCGGCATCACCGCCGGCGTGGAATGGTTCGCCGCCGAGAAGATCGACGTCCACGGCTGCGGCGGCCTCAACTGGGGCGCCTCCGACAACCAGTGCGCCCTCATCCGCCGCCTCAACGTCATCCTGCGCACCCATCCCCTCTTCGGCCCCGACACCAACCTCCGCCTCATCCAGCGCGGGAGCGGCAACGTCCTGGCCGCCGTCAGGACGCGCGAGGGCCACGACCCGCTGCTCATCCTGGCCAACCTCTCCACCCATTCCTCCGAGACCGTCGCCTACGACCCCGGGGCCTTCCCCGCGAAGCGCACGTGGGACCTTGTCTCCGGCACCGCAGTCGAGGCCGATCCCGCCGGCGTCCGCCTGGCGCCCGGCCAGGTCTGCTGCCTGAGCGCCGCGCGCGCCGACCTCAGCCGCGTCGAAGCCGGCATGCGCCAGCAGGGCATGCCGCCCGTCACCGGCCGCATGGCCCGCCACCGCCGCCTCATGACCCTGCGCACCCTGCGCCGCCTCGGCGAACCCTTCACCAACGACACCGACGCCGACGCGCTGACCGAGCGTTTCGTGGCCGATCCCGAGGCCTTCTGCCGGCAGCCCGGCACGGGCCTGCCGCGCACCGTGCGCCTCGAACTCCCGCAGGACCTCCGCCGCGAAGTCCCCGTGCCGCCCGGCTGCCTGCTTTACATCCGTGCCCCCTTTGAATTCTCCGTCTCCGTCCTCCGCCGCCGCAACAGCGGCACCTCCGCGCTCATCACGCAGGACAATCTCACCGTTTACCGCCGCCGCAGCATTGTCTTCGGCGATGCCTCCCACGGCGCGGTCCTCCCCGTCCACGTCTCCGGCGAACTGCGCAACGAACGCCTCACCCTGCGCATTGAGCGTTACGACCGCGACCGTTCGCGCATCGTCACCGGCACCATCGTCGCCCTGGCCTCCGGCGACACCCCCGACCTGGTGAAGCGCCGCTTCACCGGCCTGGACGTCAAGCGCCTCGACACCGCCCGCCTGCTTCTGACCAACGGCACCGGAGCCATGGCCCAGATCCGTCTCAAATGGGGCTCCGTCCGCTCCCAGTACGACTGCCTGCTGGCCCTCAACCGCCACCCCTCCGTACCCGACGACCGCCAGGTCTTCCTTACCCGCGTCCGCGCCTGGATCCTCTGCAACGGCTACTCCACCCCCCTCTCCGGCCCCTGCCTCGAATCGGTCACCGCCGCCCCCGACGGCTCCGCCGCCGAATGGCGCTTCGCCGCCCCCTGCGGCATGGGCCGGCGCGTCCCCGTGACCCTCCGCGTCGCCCTCGAACCCCTCACCAACCGCGTCGTCCTCCGCTTCCGCCGCGAAGCCGAGGGCAATTGGAACGCCCCCGCCGACACCGTCGGCCTCGTCCTGCGCCCCGACATCGAATGGCGCAACTTCCACTGTAAGACCAAGGCCTACGCCGGCCCCGAAAAGACCTTCCCCGACGCCGTCACCCACCTTCCCGACGGCTTCCTCTTCGCGCCCGAATCCGGACGCACCATGCGCGTCTCCCTCCGCGGCGGCGACTGGAATCCCGAGGGTGAATGGACCTATAACATCGAGCACCCCGAGGAAGCCGCCCGCGGGCAGGAGGCCCGCAGCGACCTCTGGTCCCCGGGCTGGTTCCACATCGAGCTCGCAGCCGGCAGCGATACGCTTCTTGTGGCCGGCGAGAATCTCAAGACCGCCCCGAAGGTCCCCGCGCTCGAGGGCGAGCTCCCCGCCGCCCCGATGCGCATCCAGGACGCCATGCGCGAGGCCCTGCGCAACTACATCGTCCGCCGCGACGCCCACAAGACCGTCATCGCCGGCTATCCCTGGTTCCTCGACTGGGGCCGCGACACCCTCATCTTCCTGCGCGGCGTCATCGCCGCCGGCGACCGCGACACCGCCCTCGACATCCTCTCCGAATTCGGCCGCTTCGAAAAGGGCGGCACCATCCCCAACATGATCCGCGGCGAGGACGACGCCAACCGCGAGACCGTCGACGCCCCCCTCTGGTACGGCGCCGCCGCGGCCGACGCCATCAAGGCCTTCGGCGCCGAGGCCGTCCTCGGGTGCCCCTGCGGCAGCCGCACCGTCCGCGACATCCTCCCCGCCATCGCCGAGGGCTACATCGCCGGCACGGAAAACGGCATCCGCGTCGACCCCAAGACGGCCCTCGTCTGGGCCCCCGCCCACTACACCTGGATGGATACCAACTACCCTGCCGGCACCCCGCGCAACGGCTACGCCGTCGAGATCCAGGCCCTCTGGGTCTGCCTGCTCGACCTGCTCGTAACCGCCGACCCGAAGAACGCCGTCACCTGGAAGTCCCTCGCCGCCAAGGCGCGCGCCTCCTTCATCCGGCTCTTCCCGCTCCCCGACCGCCGCGGCCTCTCGGACTGTCTCTACGCCGACGCGGGCGTCGGCGCCGACGCCGCGGAGCGCGACGACGCCCTCCGTCCCAACCAGCTCTACGCCGTCACCCTCGGCCTGCTCAGGGGCGAAAAGCAGCTCGCCGCCGACGTCATCGCCGCCTGCGGCGCTCTCCTCCAGCCCGGCGCCATCCGCACCCTGGCCGACCGTCCCGTCGCCAGACCCCTGCCCATCGTCCGCGACGGCCGCCTCCTTAACGACCCCGGCCGGCCCTACTGGGGCCGCTACGAGGGCGACGAAGACACCCGCCGCAAGCCCGCCTACCATAACGGCACCGGCTGGACCTTCCCCTTCCCCCTCTATGCCGAAGCCCTGGTCACCGTCTACGGCCCCGCCGCCGCCGACCAGGCCGTCGCCTACATCACCTCCGGCGCGGACCTCATCAATTCCGACTGCGTCACCCAGCTCCCCGAGTGCACCCAGGGCGACGCCCCCCATGAACCCTGCGGCACCGGCGCCCAGGCCTGGGGCGTCTCGGAGTACTACCGCGTGCTGCGCCGGATTGAGCTGATGCTCAATCCCCCCGCGCCGGACACGCCGCCCGCCGGGGAGCGCAAGGCCATCGCCCAGCCCCCCGAGCGCAAGCGCATCGCGGCCGCCAAGTAAGCGCGCCGGCGCACGGCACAAAAAAGCGGGACGGCAATCGCCGTCCCGCTTTTTTGCGTCCCCGCCCTCAGCGCAGGCGCAGACGATAACCCGGCTTGGGAACCGCCTCCGGTTCGGATTCAGGCGTTTCGAGAGGCCAAAGCAGCACCGAGCGCGACGCACCGGAGGTCTGCTTCAGCGACGGCTCGTACGTGCGGACCTCCGCACGGATGCGGTCAAGCCCCGGCGAACGCAGCCATTCCCCCACCTCCTCCGCCGTAAAAAATACCTGCCCGTTTCCGGTCTTCGAAGCCGCCCGCTCGGAGGTCCACGCCGGCAGACCGGCCCACGGCTCGAAAAAACTCTCCGGCAGACGTCCCGGCCAAGGCGTCTTAATATACGCCATACCGTCGGCAGAAAGCGTTAGCAGCCCTTCCCTGTAAGACGGCAGGCTGAAAAGCACGGTCCCGTCCGCCGCACGCAGTTCGGTACGGCGGCTGCCGTAATAGTGCAGCACGCCGTTGCCTGACCCGAAAGAAGGCCCCGGAGCCTCCGCCCCGTCGGGAAACAGCGGATCCTCCGGACGACTGGCTGGACGGTACGCGACATAAAGCTCCCCGTACGGAGGCAGCACGTTCGGCTCCAAAAGACCGAGATCCAGCTCATCGAAGGATGCGCCGGAAGCACTGGCGCTCCAAAGCGTATACCCCTCCAGGGAGAGGGGCTCTCCGGAAGCATTGCTCAGGACGACGGCACGAAAATCCGGTCCATAGACATTGGTATGATACGCTCGGCTGAGTACCAGCCCCGTCGGCCCGTCGCCGGGCACCCCCATCCGCTCGAGCAGGACGTCGCAGACAATGCCATAAAGCCCGCCCGCCTCCCGGGAGGCCTCCACGATCCGCCCGCCGCTTCCGTCGTCGCGGGCCGTCACGGCGGCAGGCGGCGCAAGCGGCGGCACCTCGGCGGTGACCTGCGCAGCCACCCGACAGAACCCGTCGTAACACGTCTTCAGCGACACGGTCACCGACCGGCCGGCCAGCGCCACCCCCGAGAAGGCACACGTCCCGCTCCCGGGATCCACGTCCCGACTGATCGGGTCAAAAGAGAGCTTCAGCATCCGCTCCGAACCCGTATCGGGGAGTCCCGAGAGACGCAGACTCTGCGGATACTCGGCAGGCACCGGAATCCACATCCCCGGCTTAACCGTTTTGGCCGCGCCGCCGTTGAAGGCATAGGTAAAGGTCGCCTCGGCCAGCGCCCCCTGAGGGATCAGCCAGCCGCCCCACCCGCCGGTATGGGTCCACAGCGCGAGGTCGGCCGACTCCCCCGCCGGCACCGCGACGGAAGCCTCGCTCTCCGTGCGCGACAGCAAGACCCGGAGCTGCTCAGGCGCCGGCACGGGCGGCGTCCATGCCGCCGTCAGCCCCGTGACGGAGAGCTCCGTCAGCGTCAGATCATCCACCGTGGCCGCATTCACGACCGTCAGCCCGACGGCGGCGCGACCCACGGACCCGGCCGTATCGGTGGCCGTCACCGTCAGCTCCGTATCCCCCGGCTGCGCCGGCGCCGTCACGGAAAAGGAGACCGTCTCCCCCACCGCAAAGGATCCGCCCTCCAGGTCGACCGTCCCCTCCGTCCCCTCCAGACTCCAGCCGAGCGCCGTGTACGTCCCCGTGCCGCCGGTGCAGGAGACCTCCACCGTAAAGGTCTGCCCGGGCATCACCGCCTGCGGCAGCGACGGCGTGACCTTCACCGCCTCGGCCGCCCCACTCCAGCGCACCTGCATGACCGTCAGCACCGATACATTCAGTTCTCCGGAGGCCAGAATCATCCGCTCGCAAAGCATCGGCTCTTCCAAGACGTAACGTACGGTAACCGCCTGCGACGGGCCGTCAAAGACAAAAACCTCGGCGCTCTCCAGCTGCCGCGTCCCGACCGAAACGGCCTCGTCAAGCTGAAGATTGAGCGTCACCTCGTGTCCCGCGCCGATCTGTGAGGTGACACACCCCGTCACCTCCACCCACGCCACCTGCTGCGGAGTACCTTTGAAATCGGTGTACATGGCACCCTTGCCGGCCTGCAGGCCGACCCCCAGCCTGCGGTCAAAGCAAATCTTGGAGAGCACGGCCCACTCCTCTCCCGAGTGCCAATGGTTGCCCGAATCATCCTCGCGGTCGGGATTCCCGAACGTGCAGACCGTCACCCCGTCCGGCATGAGCGTCTGCGCCCCGGCAGACGTCCCGAGGGCGCCCCCCAAAAACAAAGCGGCGGCCACAAGAGCCGCCCGCACGGCCGTCCCGGCGCTCACGGCCGGGACTCCCCGGAAAACCACTGCCGCCGCGCCTCCGCAAAGGCCCTGGCCCGGTGCGAGAGACGCGCCTTGGTCTCCGCCGGGAGCTCGCCGAAGGTCTGGGTCTCCCCGTCGGGGATGAAAAGCGGGTCGTAACCGAAACCGCCCGTGCCGCGGAGGGCATCGACGATGCGGCCGCGGCATTCGCCGCGCACCGTGCGGGTCGGCTGACCGGGCACCGCCAGAGCCAGGACGCAGACGAAGCGCGCCGTGCGACGCTCCGGGGGAACGCCGCCGAGCTCTCGGAGGAGACGGGCATTGTTGGCCGCCGTGTCGCCGTGCGCGCCGGCATAGCGCGCCGAATGAATCCCCGGCGCGCCGCCGAGGGCATCGACCGCGAGGCCGGAATCGTCGGCCAGTGCCGGCAGGCCCGTCGCCCGCGCCCAGGCCTCGGCCTTGAGCACGGCATTGGCCTCGAAGGTCTCCCCGTCCTCGACGGGATCGGGCACCTCGGGCCAGCGGTCGGTACCGATGAGCTCAGGCCCCGGCAGGAGGCCGCGGATCTCTTCGAGTTTGTGGGCGTTGCGCGTCGCAATCAGAATGCGGTCCATGGCGGCCTCCGGGAGGTGGTCAGAAAAGAAAGGAA
>CALXSH010000068.1 GCA_944391065.1 uncultured Kiritimatiellota bacterium
AAAGTCCGAAAATCGATTCGCCAACGAACTCGGCTTCCCCAATTTCGCCCTCGCTTAAAAAATGTCCGATTCCCAGGGCCTGTGGCGCAGCTTACATTGCGTCCGGAAGTGTGCTAGACTTCCCCTGAATCCCGGGATGGACCCGTGAGAGTCGCCAAATGAGATCCACCAAATCAAAAGAAGATAGTTATGCAGCGTATGTTCACCCTCGCCGGCGCCGCCCTGCTGGCCCTCGCCGTCGGTTGCGATGACAGCATACTTACCCCTTCGGAGACTCCATCCGCCTCCAAGACCGCCGCGACGTCCTCCGACTCCGATTGGGATAAGATGGCCGCCGACCTCAAGGAGGCTTCCGCCGAACTCGAGGCCGAAATGGCCAAGCTTGGTACCGCCATGAAGGAAGCGCCCGACTGGGAGCAGATGAAAGCCGAGATGAAGGAGACCGCCGCCGAACTCGATAAGGCCCTGCAGGACAATCCCGATTGGAAGAAGCTGGAGGCCGAGATGAAGGAGGCTTCCGCCGAACTTGAGGCCGAAATGGCCAAGCTTGGTGCCGCCATGAAGGAAGCGCCCGACTGGGAGCAGATGGGGTCCGAGATGAAGAAGGCCGCCGAAGAGATGGAGCGCAGCATGAAGGACTTCGAGAACCTCGGCAACAGCTCTGACTTCGGCTTCTGATCGATTGCCCTTGCCCTGCGGACCTCAGGGCTTCGCGCACGGGTAACCTGAGGGCTTAAGGCAAACGCCGCTGCCGGGCATTGCCGGCAGCGGCATTTTTGTGCCCCGACGCGATACAGCCGGGGAGCCCCGGGACGGTCAGGGCGAATCGGACTTGGGCAGCGTGAAGGATTTGCAGGTCTCGGGCCAGTATTGGCGGGCCGGCGCATCCACCGCCTCCGGCTTTTCGTGAAGGCCGCGTAGATGCGGGCATTCTTTACCGTCCAAGTCTCCTGGGCGATGATGGCGCAGTTGGTGCGGACACTTGGCCACGTTGGCGGCGGACATCGGGATGCGGCGCGTGACGGATGCGTGAGGCCTGCTATAATGAAGCCGCCCGTCGGGATGCCGGCGGGACAGGAAGGAAGACCCAACCATGAGAACTCTGCTTAGCCTTACCTTTGCCGCGCTGATGGCCCTCGTCGTCGGCTGCGGATCTTCGGAAGAGGGGCCCGTCCTCTCTCCCGAGGAGTCCATGACGCGGATCATGCTCAAGGCCCTGCCGACCTATGACGTCGAGGCCGTTACGCCTATCGCTTCGGAAGACCTCCTGAAGCAGTTCAAACTCTCCTCCACCTCGCTGCAGATGTCTTTCCCCGGCGGCGTCGGTATCGAGCGCGCCCTGGGCAGAATCCGTGAGAACGCCGCGGCAGCCACCTTCGCCGAAGCCCGTCCCATCCGTCTCGGAGCGGACGGCGACGCCGCCCGTTACGGCGTCCGGTCCAAATCAGGGACCCTCGTCTTCGTCAACGTCCCTAAGCCCGACGGCGCGACCGACAAAGTCCCTCTGATGGTCATCGAATCCATCAACGGCTCCCCCCGCGTCACCGAAGTCTTCCGCAGCAAGCTTCTCTGACGCCCCATTGCATCCACCCCTGAGACGCGAAAAGCGGTTGCCGAGGCAGCCGCTTTTTTGATGCCTTTATGGGCGTGTCAGCGCAGAGCTTCGACAATCGGGGCGGGCTGGCGCATGATGGCCTGCTGGCAATTGTGGGTTTGCCATCCTTGACGTCAGGGACCAGGTTGTCGGCCTTGGGCGAGAGAGATGTTCCGGAACGCACTGTGAATGACCGCCGTCGCGGTCCGGCTCTTCTCGCTGTGCGTCACCCGGGCTTGGGGCGCCTTTAGCCCTCAACCGCTCCTTGCAGGTGTGAGCGGATTGCTCTGAGCAGCCGCTTGAGGCTTTGCGGATGCTCTCTTATAGTGCCGGCCTCGATGGCTGCGAGCGGTGTGCCGAGTGTGTGAAGCGACGCTCCGGGGTTAAAGACCGATGGCCCGGATATGAAAAGGGCGACTCGGAAGAGTCGCCTTTAAGAATGGTCGGACCGTCGGGATTTGAACCCGAGACCTTTTGCACCCCAAGCAAACGCGCTACCAGGCTGCGCTACGGTCCGATGGTGGGAGATACTGGACTCGAACCAGTGACCTTCTGCATGTCAAGCAGACGCTCTAACCAACTGAGCTAATCCCCCGTAAAAGTGGCGCATATCATAGCATCTCCCATTACTTCAGGTCAAGGGGAAATCTCAAAAAAGATGAAAAAAGGAGCGGCCCCCTGCGGGACCGCTCCGATTGAGCCGGATGGGCTGAGGCTTACTTGGAGGCTTCTTCCACGGCAACCGCGACGGCGACGGTGGCGCCGACCATCGGGTTGTTGCCCATGCCGATGAGGCCCATCATCTCGACGTGCGCGGGCACCGAGGAGGAGCCGGCGAACTGCGCGTCGGAGTGCATGCGGCCCATGGTGTCGGTCATGCCGTAAGAGGCAGGGCCGGCGGCCATGTTATCGGGGTGAAGGGTGCGGCCGGTGCCGCCGCCGGAGGCGACGGAGAAGTACTTCTTGCCGGCGAGGACGCATTCCTTCTTGTAGGTGCCTGCGACCGGGTGCTGGAAGCGGGTGGGGTTGGTGGAGTTGCCGGTGATGGAGACGTCCACGCCCTCCTGCCACATCACGGCCACGCCCTCGCGGACGTCATCGACGCCGTAGCAGCGGACCTTGGCGCGCGGGCCGTCGGAGAAGGGAATCTCCTTCGTGATGGCGAGTTTGCCGGTGAAGTAGTCGAATTCGGTCTCGACGAAGGTGAAGCCGTTGATGCGGCTGATGATGTAGGCGGCATCCTTGCCCAGGCCGTTGAGGCAGACGCGGAGGGGATCCTTGCGGACCTTGTTGGCCTTCATCGCGATGCCGATGGCGCCTTCGGCGGCCGCGAAGGATTCGTGACCGGCGAGGAAGCAGAAGCACTTGGTCTCCTCGCGCAGCAGCATGGCGCCCAGGTTGCCATGGCCGATGCCGACCTTGCGGTCGTCGGCGACGGAACCGGGAATGCAGAAGGCCTGGAGGCCTTCGCCGATGGCTTCGGCGGCGTCAGCGGCCTTGGTGCAGCCCTTCTTGATGGCGATGGCGGCGCCGACGGTGTAGGCCCACTTCGCGTTTTCGAAGCAGATCTTCTGAATGTTTTCGGTGATTTCGTAGGGGTCGAAACCCTTGGCCTTGCAGATTTCGCGGCATTCCTCGATGGACTTGATGCCATACTTCTCGAGGACGGGCATGATCTGGTTGATGCGGCGCTCGTAACTTTCGAACAGTGCCATGAGAGTGTCCTCCTTATTCGTGACGGGGATCGATCGACTTCACGGCGCCCTGCTCCTCGGTCACGCGACCGTAGGTGCCGGTGCAGGCCTTGAGCGCTTCGTTGGCGTCCTGGCCCTTCTTGACCGCTTCCATGAACTTGCCCATGTGGACGAATTCATAGCCGCAGACTTCGCTGTTCTTGTCGAGGTAAATCTTCTTGACGTAACCTTCGGCCATTTCGAGGTAGCGGACACCCTTCTGGGCGGTGGAGTACATCGTGCCGACCTGGGAACGCAGGCCTTTGCCGAGGTCTTCGAGGCCGGCGCCGATCGGGAGGCCGCCTTCGGAGAAGGCGCTCTGGGTGCGGCCGTAGACAATCTGGAGATAGAGTTCGCGCATGGCGGTGTTGATGGCATCGCAGACGAGGTCGGTATTGAGGGCCTCTTGGATGGTCTTGCCGGGGAGAATTTCGGCGGCCATGGCGGCAGAGTGGGTCATGCCGGAACAGCCGATTGTCTCGACGAGGGCTTCCTGGATGACGCCTTCCTTGACGTTGAGCGTGAGCTTGCAGGCGCCCTGCTGGGGAGCGCACCAGCCGACGCCGTGGGTCAGGCCGGAGATATCCTTGGTTTCGTAGGCCTTGACCCACTTACCTTCTTCGGGGATCGGGGCCGGGGCGTGCTTGGCGCCCTTGGCGACCGTCGTCATGTGCTCGACTTCGCTCGAGCAGGCGTAGGGACAACTCATGTTTCCTCCTTGGTTGTGAAATGATTCTTTTATTATAGCGTGATGGTCCCGAAAACGCCACCCAAAAGACTGCCCTCCGGTGACCGCACCCATTCGGCGTGAGCCTTTGGCTGTCCGGTCCGGATTGCGGCTTCGGTATACTGTGGGGCATTGCATGCCTTTTCGGATACATCTACAGGAGTCCAGCCTTGAATCTGCCCCGTCTGTTGTCACTGCTGCCGCTTTTGGCGGCTTCTCTTTGGATTGCTCCTGCCGGGGCCCGACAGGCCGTTCTGCCGGACGGCCGGGATGCCCGCATGGCCTGGTTCCGTGATGCCCGCTTCGGCATGTTTGTCCATTTTGGTCTTTATTCGGTTTATGGCGGTGTCTGGAAGGGTGAGATCCGCAAGGTTAACCGCTGTGCCGAGTGGATGATGCTGGCGGCTCGGGCCCCGCGGGATGAGTATGCAAAAGCTGCGGTTATGTTCAATCCCGTTGATTTTGACGCCGAAAGGTGGGTGCGGATGCTTCGGGATGCCGGCATGCGGTATCTCGTCGTCACCGCGAAGCATCACGAGGGCTTTGCCATGTTCCGCACGGCGGCCTCACCCTACAATATCGTCGAGGCTACGCCCTTTGGCCGTGATGTCATCGGCGAGATAGCCGAGGCCTGCCACCGCCAGGGGGTCCGCCTCGGCTTCTATTATTCTCAGAATTTGGACTGGTATCATCCCGGGGGCGGTGGCCAGAGCTGGGACCCGCCCGTGCCGGATACGCCCGAGGCCCGCGACCGCTACGTCGACACGATTGTCATTCCCCAGCTGCGCGAACTGCTTACCCAGTACGGCACCGTGGACATTCTTTGGTATGACATTCCCGGCGGCGTCGTCTCTCCCGAAAAGGCCCGCGCCATCGACGCCATGGTCCGCGAACTGCAGCCGGACATTCTCGTCAATAACCGTCTCGGCCATGGCGTGCCCTACGACATTCAGACGCCGGAGAATTTCATTCCTGCCACCGGGATCCCCGGCTGCGACTGGGAGTCCTGCATGACCTTCAATCACAGCTGGGGCTTCGCCGCCGACGATCAGGACTGGAAGAGTGCCCGCTTTCTTATCCGTCGCTTGGCCGATACGGCCTCCAAGGGCGGAAATCTCCTGCTCAATGTCGGTCCCGATGCCTACGGCCGCTTCCCCGAACCTGTGACAGAGCGGCTGAGCGCAGTCGGCGCCTGGCTCCGGAATTACGGTGAGGCCATTTACGGTACCCGGGCCTCCTGCTTTGCCGTGCAGCCGGAGTGGGGGCGTTTTACCGTCCGCCCGGCCGGCCCCGACGGCAGATCAGAGCTTAATGTCATCGTCTTTGAGCCGCCGGCGGACGGCCGCATTCCTCTGCCAGGGCTGGCCAACGCCATTCTTGGCGCCCGTCTGCTGGGGCCGGAGGCCAGGGAGATTCCCGTCGAGGCTGGCCCCGACGGCCCCGTCCTGATGCTGCCGTCCGGCCTTCCGGCTGCAGATTTTGCCATTGCCGTTACGCTCCGCGGCGATCCGGCCGTCACCGGCGTCCAATATGCCGGCGCAGACGGTGTCATCCCTCTTCTGCCGGCTGCCGCCGTCTGCGGCGGCGACGTCCGTCATGCCCGCGTCGAAATCTCCGGGCTGCGTGCGCAGGAGCCGCATCTGATCGGCTGGGGCGCAGCCGGGGCCTTCGCCGAGTGGAGGATCAGGGTGCCGAGTGCCGGCCGTTACGCCCTTGGGTTGCGAATCATAGGAGCCCGTGAGCCCAGGGAGCTCAGAGCCGTCTGCGGCGGAAAGGTCACCGTGCTTTCCGTCCCGGCCGGAAAGGATGAGCCGGCCGACTGCGGGGGAATTCTTTTGGATCTTCCGGCCGGGGAGAGCACGCTTCGCCTTGAGGCCGACGCTTCCGGCGCGGTGGTCGGATTCGTCCGCGGCGTGCTCTCCCCGCGCTGAGCCGATTGCCTCTGCGGGCTGCCGCCGGGAGAGCGGCTGGCAAGACAAAAAAGGGACGGCCCCGGTCGGGGCCGTCCTTTTTCGTGCGGATCTGCCGGCGCTTACTTGTTGAGGGCGGCGGTGATCTCGTCGAGCTTGGCGCGGAGCGCGGCGGGGATGCGGTCGCCGAACTTCTCCCAAGACTCCTTGACGCCGGCGACTTCCTTCTTCCAGCCCTCGACATCGACGGTGAGGAGCTCGTGAAGGGTCTCGGGGGTCGTCTCGCAGCCTTCCAGGTCAATCGCGTCGTCGGTCGGCATGATACCGATCGGGGTGGCCTTGGTCTTGGCCTTGCCTTCGATGGCTTCGCAGACCCACTTGAGGACGCGGCTATTGTCGCCGAAGCCCGGCCACATGAAGCGCCCGTCGGCATCCTTGCGGAACCAGTTCACGAAGAAGACCTTCGGGAGCTTGTCGGCGTCGACCTTGTCGGCCATGGAGAGCCAGTGAGCGAAGTAGTCGGCCATATTGTAGCCGCAGAAGGGCAGCATGGCCATCGGGTCGCGGCGGACCTGGCCGATCTGGTCCGAGATCACGGCGGCGGTCACTTCCGAACCGGCGGCGGAGCCCATGTAGACGCCGTGGGCCCAGTCGGTGGCCATGTTGACCAGCGGAATGGTGGAGGGGCGGCGGCCGCCGAAGAGGATGGCGTCAACGGGAACGCCTTCGGGGGCTTCCCACTCCTTGGCGATCACCGGGCACTGCTCGGCCGGGGCGGTGAAGCGGGAGTTCGGGTGGGCGGCCTTGATGAATTCGCCGGTGCCGTCGGGATTGGCGACCATCTTGTTGGGCTTTTCCTTGGAGGCGTAGCAGTCGTTGCCCTTCCAGTCGATGCCGTGCTTGGGGGCGGGGACGCCCATGTCCTCCCACCAGACATCGCCGTCGTCGGTGAGCACCACGTTCGTGAAGATCGTGTTCTTCTCGCAGGCGTGCAGCGCGTTGGGGTTGGAGACCTTGGAGGTGCCGGGGGCGACGCCGAAGAAGCCGTTCTCGGGGTTGATGGCGTGGAGCTTGCCGGTCTTCTTGTCGACGTGAATCCAGGCGATGTCGTCGCCGCAGGTCTCGACCTTCCAGCCGGGGAGGGTGGGGAGCATCATGGCCAGGTTGGTCTTGCCGCAGGCAGAGGGGAAGGCCGCCGTGACGAAGTAGCTCTTGTTCTCGGGGCTGGTGAGCTTGAGGATGAGCATGTGCTCGGCCATCCAGCCTTCCTTGCGGGCGAGAACGGAGGCAATGCGGAGCGCGAAGCACTTCTTGCCGAGGAGGGCGTTGCCGCCGTAACCGGAGCCGAAGGACCAGATGGCCTCTTCGCCGGGGTCGGT
>CALXSH010000069.1 GCA_944391065.1 uncultured Kiritimatiellota bacterium
TCCTTGACGATGACGTCCAGGCCGCCGAGGCTGGAGGGGCCGTCGGGCATGTGGCTGGCGCGCATGGAGTCGGTGATCAGGAGGATGGTCTCGGGATCCTTGGTCTGGAAGGCAAGCTCGATCATGTCGGGGCTGAGGTGAATCTTGTCGCAGATCATCTCGGCGCGCATGTCCTCTAGGAGGAGACCGGCGCCGACCAGGCCGATGTCGCGGTGGTGGAGCGGGGTCATCTGGTTGCAGAAGTGCGTCAGATGGCGGCAGCCGGCGGCATAGACGCCCTTGAATTCGGCATAGGAGCACTTGGTGTGCCCGGCGGAGGGCACGACGCCCATGTCAAGGCATTCGCGGACAAACTTCGCGCCGTCGCCGACCTCGGACTCCGGGGCAAAGGTGATCTGGCAGACCGGGGTGATGGCATTGAGCTTCTTCACCTCTTCGATGTTCGGCTTGCGCAGGAAGGCGGGGTTCTGGGCGCCGCAGCAGGCCGGGTTGATGAAGGGCCCTTCGAGGTGGACGCCGAGGACCTTGGCGTACTTCTCGTTCTTGCGGTATTCGGCGACGTGGCTCAGGGCCTTGACGAGATCCTCCTCGGCGACGGTGAGGGTGGTCGGGCACCAGGAGGTGCAGCCTTCCTCAAGCTTGGCCTTGGCGATCTTCTCGATGGCGGTAGGGTCGTCCGCGTCGCAGACGTCGACGCCGACGGCGCCGTGGGTATGGACGTCGATGAAGCCGGGCATCACCATGTGCCCCTCGGCGTCGTAGACCCAGTCGGTCTTCGGGAGGGGAGTGCCGGGCTGGAGGACCTTCTTGATGCGGCCGTTTTCGATGACGATGGCGCCGCCGTCAAACTCGTAACCGGGGCTGACGATGTAGGCGTTCTTGATAAGACCTGTAGCCATGATACTGTACTCCTTTCAATGTTTCGACAGTGCTGTATAGTCTACACCGAAGGCCCTCCGCGGCGCAACCCCGCACGTCGCGTTTTGCCGGAAAATGCTAGAATGTGCCCATATGGAAAAACAGCCGATACCGCAGATTGAGGGCTTCACGTTCCGGCAGCGCCTGACGGCGTCGGCGCGCGGCGAAATCTGGCGCGCGGAACAGCGCGCGCTCGAGCGCGATGTGCTGGTGCTCTGCTTCCACCCCGAGACGGTGCGCAATGCCGCCCTGCTCGACGCCCTCTTCGCGGCCATCCGCCGCCTGGCGTCCATCAAGACCGACCTTTTCCCCGACATCGTCGACCTGGTCCGCACGGCCGACGAGGTCTATGTCATTCTGGAGGATACCCACGCGCAGCACCTGATCGGGCTGCTGGCGGGGCGCCGGCTCAATGCCGAGCAGGCCAACGTCATCGCCTCCAAACTCGCCGAAGGTTTCTCGCGGCTCCGCGGGGCCGGGCTGGTCTACGCCAATCTCAATCCCGAGAATCTCTATCTGAGCGACCTCTCCGAACCCATTCTGCCCGACATCTCGCTGCTGCAGTTCGAGGCCGGCAAGGGCCCCGTGGCGATGCCGGATTCGCTTGAGGCCTCGCCGGTCTACGCCGCGCCGGAGCAGTATCTGGCTCCGCAGGAGGTCGATTCGCGCGCCGATATGTTCTCCCTGGGCCTGACGCTCTACACGCTCGTCTCCGGTCAGGTGCCCTTCTCGGGGCTGGACCCCGAGGCGGTGATGCGTGCCAAGCTGGAGCACACCGTGGCCTCTCCCTGCGACTTCAGCCCGAGCCTGCCGCCGGCCTTCGCCGCGACGCTCGAGCGGCTCTGCCAGCGCGACCCCGCCGAGCGTCCCCAGGACTGGGACGAGGTCCTCTTCGATTTTCATCTCGCCGCGCGCGGCGAGGAGCCCTACCGGGTGCGTCCGCCGGAGCACTCCGTCATTGCCCCGCCCGACCCGAAGGCCCGCCGCCGCGCCGGGGCCACCGTCTGGGTCAATGCCTCCGTGCACCGGCCGCCGACGGCCCTCTTCAGGGGTTCCGGCCCGAGACAGCCGCTGTCGCACCATCCGGTCACGGTGAGCCGGACCGAACTCCGCCGGTACGAGGCGCGGCGCCGGGCCCGGTTGCGGCGCCGGGCGCGCATCCGTCTGCTGATGGGCATCCTCTGGGGCATTGTGCTGCTTCTGCTGATTGCCATTGCGATAAGGGTCTGGACACGATGAATGCATACGACGCGGCCGCAGCGCGCATTGCCGCGCTGCGCGAAGCCATCAACCGACACGACCGCCTCTACTACGTCGAGGCCCGCCCCGTCATCTCCGACGCCGAATACGACGCCCTCTGGGCCGAACTTGACACGCTCGAGAAGGCCCATCCCGCCCTCATCACCCCCGACTCCCCGACGCAGCGCGTCAGCGGCGAACCCATCGCGGGCTTCCGCAAGGTCCGTCACGACCCGCCCATGCGCTCCCTCGACAAGACCTACGACAAGGCCGACCTGACGGCCTTCGAGGCCATGCTCCGCGGCCTGATGCCGGAGGCCTCGTGGGACTACGTCGTCGAGCCCAAGGTCGACGGTCTCTCCGTCTCGCTCCTCTACCGCGGCGGCCGCCTCGTCCGCGCCGCCACGCGCGGCAACGGCGAAGTCGGCGACGACATCACCGCCAACGTCCGCACCATCCGCTCCGTTCCCCTCGCCATCCCCACCGACCTCCCCCTCGTCGAGGTCCGCGGCGAGATCTACATGACGCGCGAAGGCTTCGCGGCCCTCAACCGCGCCGAGGAGGAGGCCGGCCGCGAACCCTTCGCCAATCCCCGCAACGCCGCGGCCGGCTCCGTCAAGCTCCTCGACCCCCGCGAGGTCGCCCGGCGCCCCCTCGACGCCGTCCTCTACGCCCTCGGCAGCGCCGACGGCCTGGCCGTCGCGACGCAGCTCGCCCTCACGCGGCAGCTCGCCGCCTGGGGCTTCAGGACCGCCCCGTGGCAGCGCCTCTGCATGGACATCGGGCAGGTCCTCGCGGCCGTTGACGAACTCGAGAAGCTCCGCCATGCCTTCCCCTTCGAAATCGACGGCGCCGTGGTCAAGGTCAACCAGCTCGCCCTCGGCCGCAGCCTCGGCAGCACCGCGCACGCGCCCCGCTCCGCCCGCGCCTACAAATACGCGCCCGAGACGGCCGAAACGCTCCTCGAGGGCATCACCGTGCAGGTCGGCCGCACCGGCGTCCTGACCCCCGTGGCCGAACTCCGCCCCGTCACCCTGGCCGGCTCGGTCATCGCCCGCGCCACGCTCCACAATGCCGACATGATCCGCGAGAAGGACGTCCGCGTCGGCGACACCGTCATCATCTCCAAGCACGGCGACGTCATCCCGGCCGTCGACGGCGTCGTCCCCGCCAAGCGTCCCCCCGGGGCGCGGCCCTACGCCATGCCCCAGGCCTGCCCCGTCTGCGGGGCCGCCGTCGAAGCCGCGCCCCGCCCCGACGGCACCGGCACCGGCATCCTGCGCTGCGTCAATCCCGAATGCCCCGCCCAGCGCGTCGGCCGCCTTCAGCTCTTCGTCTCCCGCGACGCCCTCGACATCGCCGCCATCGGCGGCCGCATGGCCGAGGCCCTCGTGCAGGCCGGTCTCGTGACCGACCCCCTCGACCTCTACGCCCTGCGCGCCGACGCCCTCGCGGCCTTCCCCGTCGTCTCGGACGACGGGACGGAGCGCGTCTTCGGCCGCAAGGCCCAGGACGTCCTCGCCGCCCTCGGGCGCGCCCGGACCCTCCCCCTCCACCGCTGGATCATTGCCCTCGGCATCCCCAATATCGGCGGCACCGTCGCCCGCCTCGTCGCCGGACTCTACCCCTCCTTCTCCGCCATGCGCGACACCGCCCTGCTCCGGGAGATTGAGGCCTTCTACGCCGTCAAGGACCGCAGACTCTCCGAGGTCGCCGACCGCGGCCTCCACGCCGGCGAAATCATCAGCCGCGCCCGGGCCCTGGCCGAACGCGGCCTGCTCCTGCGCGACGACCCCTCCAAACCCATCCAGAGCCGCTTCCTCCTCACCGTCAAGCCCGAAACGGTCCGCTCCCTCCTGCGTTTCCTCGACTCACCTTACGCCGGGCGCCTCTTCGCCCGCATGGCCGGGCTCGGCATCGATCCCAAACCCGAGGCGCCCCGCGCCGCCGGCGGCGCGTTGGCCGGGAAGGGCTTCGTCATCACCGGCACCCTCTCCCGGCCCCGTGCCTTCTTTGAGAATCTCATCCGCGCCCACGGCGGCACCGTCCAGAGCAGCGTCTCCGGCAAGACCGCCTGGCTCCTCGCCGGACCGGACGCCGGCGGCTCCAAGCTCGCCAAGGCCCGCTCCCTCGGCACCGCCCTCCTCGACGAGGCCGGTTTCTGCGCGCTCATCGGTCAGGACGGCGAAGGCGCCTCCCCCCCTGCGCAGACGCCCCCGCCTCCGCCCGCACCCAAGGCCGCGCGGACCAAGCCGTCCGCCGCCGCCCCTGCCTACCGGCAGGACGACCTCTTCGGAGACCTCGCATGAATACGCTGCTCAAGTGCGCGCTTCTCGCCGAATCGGCGGTCATCCTCCTCTTTTTCCTCTTTCGGGCGACCGGTTACGCGTCCTGGTCGTATCTGCTGCTCATCATCGGCATCACGGTCGCTTCCGTGCTGGCCCTGACCGCGCTCTTCCGTCCCCCGCGCCCCGGCACCCAAGGCCCGGCCGGACGGCCGCCCGATGGCAAAGACCCGAACGAAGACCCGCAATTCCCGAAAGGATAATCAGACCATGAATGGATTCGTCCGTATTGCCGCCCTCACCCCGGCGGTCACGGTGGCCGACCCGGCCGCCAATGCCCAAGCCCTTGCCGAGGCCTTCCGCGAAGCCGCCGCCGGCGGCGCCCGTATCGCCGTCACCCCGGCCCTGGCCCTGACCGGCGCCACCTGCGGCGACCTCTTCGGCCTCCCCGCCCTCCGCGCCCAGACCGAGGAAGCCCTGGAGGCCCTGCGCCGCGACCTCCGCGACCTCCCCATGCTCTGCGTCGTCGGCCTCCCCGTGATGCTCGAAAACCGCCTCTTTTCCGCGGCCGCCGTCCTGCGCGGCGGCGTCATCCTCGGCGTCGTGCCCCAGACCCAGTTCACCCGCCGCGGCGCCTTCGCCGAGAACCGTTCCTTCACCTCCGGCGCCGTCCTGCCGCCCGGGGCGCTCCTCGGCGGCGCGCCCTTCGGCACCGACCTCCTCTTCACCTGCGGCACCCTCCGCTTCGGCATTCTCGTCGGCGACGACCTCTTCGCCTCCGAACCGCCCGCGACCCGTGCCGTCCGCGCCGGCGCCCAGCTCCTCCTCCACCTCGGCGCCGAACCCGAAGGGATCTGCCGCGCCGCCTTCCGCCGCGACACCGTCCGCATCTTTTCCGCCCGCATGACCGCGGCCTGCGTCTCGGCCTGGGCCGGCCCCGGCGAATCCACCGCCGGCGGCGTCTGCAGCGGCCACCGCATCCTCGCCGACAATGGCACCGTCCGCGCCGAATCCCGTTGGGCGCGCGGCTACTCCTGCATGGACCTCCAGCCCTGCTGGATCGACACCCTCCGCCACCGCGAGGCCGACCTCTCCGCCGAACCCATCCCCGCCGTCCGCCCCGTCGCCTGCGGCCCGCTGCCCTTCGACGCCGACATGACCTACGCCGGCCTCACGGCCCACCCCTTCGTCCCCTCCGACGTCAATGAACTCAGAGCCCGCTGCGACGAGACCCTGCGCATCCTCACCGAAGCCCTGGTCAAGCGCTTCACCCACACCCGCAGCCGCCGCTTCGTCATCGGCCTCTCGGGCGGGCTGGACTCCACCCTCGCCCTCGTCGTCTGCGTCCGCGCCTGCCGGGCCCTCGGCCTGCCCCCGACCGCCGTTCTCGGCGTCACCATGCCCGGCTTCGGCACCGGCACCCGCACCCGGACCAATGTCGGCATCCTCGCCGAAGGCTACGGCATCGAGCTCCGCGAAATCCCCATCGCCCCCTCCGTCCTCCGTCACTTCGAGGACATCGGCCACGACCCCAGCGTCACCGACGTCACCTATGAGAACGCCCAGGCCCGCGAACGCACCCAGATCCTCATGGACCTCGCCAACCAGGAAGGCGGCCTCCACGTCGGCACCGGCGACCTCTCCGAAATCGCCCTCGGCTGGTCCACCTACGGCGGCGACCACCTCTGCATGTACAATGTCAATGCCGACATCCCCAAGACCTTCATCCCCCCCCTCCTCGACTTCGCCGCGCAGGACGCCCCCCGGGCCCTCGCCGACGCGCTCCGCGATATCTGCGCCACGCCCGTCTCCCCCGAGCTCCTCCCCGGCGGCAACCAGCAGACCGAATCGATCGTCGGGCGCTATGAGATTCACGACCTCTTCCTCTACTACTTCCTGAAGTACGGCGCCGACCGCGACACCCTCAAAGCCATCGCCATGCGCCTCCTCGGCCTCGACGAAGCCACCGCCGGCCGCACGCTGGAAATCTTCTGCACGCGCTTCATCCGCCAGCAGTTCAAACGCTCCTGCGCCCCCGACGGCCCCCGCGTCGGTTCCGTCGCCCTCGGCGCCGCGCACGACTGGTGCATGCCGGCAGACGCCGCCATGCGCCTGTAAGCGCCCGCCGGCGCCGCGGCACCCCCGCGGGTCTCGCGCGGCCCGGATACACGGCCCCCGGCAGAAGCCGGGGGCCTTTTTCTCCCTCTCCCCCCGCCCGCGGCCGTGACCCGGAGGAGAGATTTCGCCGCAAATCCCCCGCGCATCCTCCCCCCTCCCCGGGCCCCCCGGAATTTGTCGCCCACTTTTGAGGCAAAAGTGGGCGACAAACGAAGCAAAAGTGGGCGACAAATGTCCCAAACATGGGCGACAATTCAAAACCGCGCCGTTACGCGCTTCTACGGGAGCCGCAAACCCTGCCCCCGCCGCCCCCTCGCCCCGGCCGTCGGCGCGCCCGGCAAAGGGCCGGCGGGCCTGAGGGGAGCGGGCCGCCGGGGTGGAGTCTTTGACGCAGAGGGTGGGGACGGCGCCGGGTAAGGGGCCGGCGGTTCGAGGGGAGTGGGCCGCCGTGGGGAGGTGGGCGGGGTGAGGGGAGTCGGCCGGCGGGGTGGAGCCTTTGAAGCAGGGAGTGGGGCGGCGCCGGGTAAGGGGCCGGCGGTCCGAGAGATCGGAAGAGCGTCGTGTAGGGAAAGAGTGTAGATCTCGGTGGT
>CALXSH010000070.1 GCA_944391065.1 uncultured Kiritimatiellota bacterium
TTCTGCCTGTGTGGGGCGGCGACGGGGCTCAGAGCCCTTCGCGCATGCGGCGCGAGGTGCGGACGGCGCAGAAGGCCTTGCCGCACATTGAGCAGTGGTCGTCGTCATGCGTCGTCTTGCCGCGCTCCGCGCGGGTCTGCTGCCACCGCGTCCGCGCCGTGCACGGATCGAGGGCCATCTTAAACTGCGTGTCCCAGTCGAAATTGAAGCGCGCGTCGGACATCGCGTCGTCTGCCTCCCGCGCCCCCGGCAGACCGCGCGCCACGTCACCTGCGTGCGCCGCGATGCGGAAGGCGATGCACCCCTGGTGCACCTCCGTCGCGTCCGGCAGGCCGAGATGTTCCGCCGGCGTCACGTAGCAGAGCAGGCTTGCCCCGTAGGTCGCCGCCGCCGTCGCGCCGATGGCCGCCACGATGTGGTCATGGCCCGCGCCGATATCGGTCACGATCGGCCCCAGCACATAGAAGGGCGCCCCGTCGCAGACCTCCGTCTCGCGCTCCATGTTGTCCTGAATCTGGCTGAAAGGAATATGGCCCGGCCCCTCGACCATCACCTGCACGCCGCGCTCGCGGCAGCGCTTCACCAGTTCGCCCAGGACGCTCAGCTCGGCGAACTGCGCCTCGTCGCTCGCGTCGGCCAGACACCCGGGGCGCAGACCGTCGCCGAGGGAGACCGTCACGTCGTGTTCGGCCAGGATATCCAGGACCTCGTCCCAGTGGGTGTAGAGGGGGTTCTCTTCGTTGTGCTGCTTCATCCACTCGGCCATGATGGCGCCGCCGCGCGAGACGATGCCCATCTTACGCTTCATCGTCAGCGGCAGATGCGCGCGCAGCAGGCCGGCGTGAAGCGTCATGAAGTCGACGCCCTGCTCGGCCTGTTCGCGGATTACGTCCAGCAGATACTTCGGGTCCATGACGGGGATGTCGCCGTCCAGGCGCGAAATCGTCTCGTAGATCGGCACCGTGCCCAGCGGGGCGGGGGACTTGTCCAGCATGCCCTGCCGGATCTCGCGCAGTTCCCTGCGGATTTCCTCGGCACCCTTGTTGCTGCCGACGGAGAGGTCCATCACGAACTCCGCCCCGGCATTCAGCGCCACCTCGAGCTTCACCAGTTCGTCGCCGATGCCCGAACGCGTCGGGGAGCGCCCCAGATTCGCGTTGATCTTCGTCTTGAAGAGGCGGCCCACGCCCGTCGGGCGGACGCCGCGGTGGGCGGGATTGAGGGGAATGACCGCCCGGCCGGAGGCTACGGCCTCGCGCACGGCTTCGGGGGTAACGTTCTCGTCTTTGGCGACGGCTTCCATCGCGGGGGTAATCAGGCCGGCTTTCGCGGCTTGCAGCTGTGTCATCGTGAACTCCTTTGGGGCGGTCGTATCAGGGACTGTGCCACTATTGTAGCACAGCCGCTCAGTCGGTGACCTCCTCGCCGTCGCCTTCGATGGTGACGTTGACGATGAGTTTGCGTTCGCGCGCCAGGCCGCTGCCGTCGATCCAGCGAAGCGTCAGAATGGCCTGGCCGAGCGGGAGCGGGCAATCGGGCGTCACCGTCAGGGAGTAGCCGATCGGCCGCTTCGACCCCTCCGGACGCGAATAGTCCACGTCGCACGCCACGCGTCGGCCGTCCCCAAGCTCCACCTCGGCCCGGATGCGGTCGGCGCCGTGGAAGTTGCCGTTGATGTAGATGACCGCGGGGTAGGCCAGTGTCTTTGTCACCTCCACCGTCGTCGGCTGGCTGTCGCCCTCGGGAATCAGGCGGGCGCCGTCATTGACCAGTTTCCTGAAGGCGGCGCGCAGGGTGCAATGGGGCGTCACCCCGGTGTCGCGCACGTCGAGCGGCCTGTCGGGATCGGCGCGGCCGCAGAGGGAGACGCTGAAGGTCGCGTACTTGTCCAACTGCACGCGATAGCCGTCCTGCAGGAGTCCGGCAATCACCTCGAAGGCATCGAGGATAATCGTCTGGGCGTCTCTGGCGCTGATGCGGGTATTGCGGTCGGCAATGATCCGGGTGACGTCTCCAAGGGTGTAAGGCGGCTGTTTGGCGCAAACGGTAATCTGCGAGGAACAGTTGTCGCCGGCCTCCTTGGCGGCCTTGACGGTGAGGGGGGACCCGGGAACCACGCGGTAGGAAATGGCATGGCGGGGATCGGCGGGGCCGATGCTGCTGTGCAGCCGACCCAGCAGCATATCTCTCTTGGACATAACGGAATCTCCTGGACAAACGGTGCGGTGGGCCGGACCGGACGGCACCGCACCGTATCCGACTCCGACCCGGCTCTCCCCTCACCGGACACCGGTATTATAACAGACTCCGATAGCGGGTTGGGTGAAAAGCGACCAAAAAGGATATATGGGTTAGACTCAAAAGGGTATATGGGTCCGATATAAAAGGGTATATGGGTTCGATATAAAAGGGTATATGGGTTTGTATTCAACCCATATAAGGTTTTGAGTCCAACCCATATACCCTTTTGGGTTCACCCCATATACCCTTTTATGTCGCTTTAAGCCAATAAGTTGGTTGCCGGTCATCCGGGGGCCGATTCCGCGCCGCCAAGCGCGGGGATGCCGCCGCGCCGCGCGCGCAAGTGAGGGAGAGGGGCCGGAGCGCTCCGGATTCTCTGAATCATGAAAAGGGCTTTGGCTGCAACGTGTGATCCGGATTTGCGCCATTTCATCCCGTCAGCCCCCTTGTGCGCTTGGTTGTTGTTCACGCATACTTGTCGCACATTGTGCTGTCTTTTTCATGCCCTGATTCTGATCGGCGCCTCGCGCTCCGGGGGCGAGGGAGGGGGACTCCCCCTCCTCTTCAAGGGTGCGTCATTTAATTGTGCATTCTCCGATTTTTCGTCTTGGCGTAAGGCGCGAGGCGAGCTGCGCCGCGGTTGTGGTACAATGCGCCCGAAGGTCCGGGTACCCGGCCCGAAGTTGTCCGAATCATCAGCGAGAGGATACCTATTTATGACGATAAAGAGCTTGGCGGCCGTCTGCGCCGCACTCGCATACGGAGTCCTGCTCCGTGCCGCACCGACCGCGTTTCCGGTCGGCGGGACTTGGAGCGTTACGCTTGAAGGAAGCGATGCGCCCGCATCCGTGACCCTGCCCGGCACCCTCGGCGATGCCGGGCTCGGGCCTGCGGCCGAGAAGGCGGTTTACGGGGCGCTCACGCCCCGTCACCAGTATGTCGGCAAAGCCGTCTACACCCGCACCGTCGAGGTCACGCCGGAGATGAGCGGCCCCTACGAGCTCTTTCTTGAGCGTGTCATGTGGCAGAGTGAGGCCTTCTGGGACGGCGTCGCCCTGGGCAGCTGCGACTCGCTTGCCGCCCCGCATGTCTACCGCATCCCAGAGTCGGCCATGACGCCCGGGACCCACACCCTGACCGTCACCGTCGACAACAGTCTCATCCATCCCATCGGCGAGAAGAGCCACAGTTACGGCGACGCCATGCAGACCCGCTGGAACGGCATGATCGGCCGTCTGGAGCTCCGCCCCGTCAATCCCCTCCGCGCCGCCCGTGTCTTTGCCCCCTGCGGCGACACCTTCACCGTCGAGCTCCCCGACGGCCTTACGGCCACGGCCCGCGTACCCGGCGAAGAGGCCGAAATTCTGACCTCCGAGCCCGGCCGCCTGACCGTCCGCATCCCCGGTGCCCGCCCGTGGGACGAATTCGACCCGCAGCTCTACACCGTCGAGCTGACCTCCGGTCCCTACACCCACAGCATCCGCTTCGGGTTCCGCACCCTGGAGACCGACGGCCGCCGTGTGCTGCTCAACGGCCGCCCGCTCTTCCTGCGCGGCAACACCGAGAACTGCCACTTCCCGCTCACCGGTTATCCGGCCATGGACAAGGCCGCCTGGCTGGACATCTTCGGCCGCCTGAAGGCCGAGGGCGTCAATCAGATCCGCTGCCACACCTGGGCCGTGCCGCAGGCCGCCTATGACGCCGCCGACGAACTCGGCCTGCTCGTCTCCCCGGAGGTCGTCTGGATCGACGGCTGGATGACCCGCGACTTCCCTTATCTCAAGGGCATCGGCCGCGGCCCCAAGGCCGTCGACGAATTTGTCCGGCGCGAACTCTTCCGCATTCTTGATGCCTACGGCAACGCGCCCTCCTTCTTCTCCCTCAGCGTCGGCAACGAGCTCGGCAGCTCCGACTTTGACCTTCTCGGCCGCTGGATGAAGGCCTGCAAGGCCTACGACGGCCGCCACCTCTATGCCGCCTCCTCGGCCCGCGCAATCTCCCCGGGCGACGAATTCTTCATCACCCACAGCTACCCCGGCGTCGGCATGGTCCGCGAGCGCCGCCGCGAAGGCACCGACTGGGATTACGAGGATGTCTACGGCCGCACCCGTCTCCCCACCGTCGCCCACGAAATCGGCCAGTGGCCCGTCTGGCCCGATTACGCCCGCGAACTTCCCAAATACACCGGCCTCCTCCGCCCCTGGAATCTCGAGATCCTCCGCGATGCCGCCGCCGACGCCGGCGTCCTGCGCTACAGCGCCGCCTTTGCCCGCGCCTCGCTCCGGACCAATCTGCTGATGTACAAGGACGAAATCGAGAGCTTCATGCGCACCCCCTCCTGCGCCGGCCTCCAGTTGCTCGGCGTGCAGGATTACTCCGGGCAGGGCGAGGCCCTCATCGGCTGGTTTGACAGCTTCTACGACCGCAAGCCCGGCGCCGAAGACACGGTCCCCGTCCCCGTCTTCTTTGCCCCCACCGTCCCTCTGGCCCGCTTCGCCAAATATGTCTGGACCGCCGACGAGACCTTTGAGGCCAAGCTGGTTGTCCACAACTATGGCCGGGAAGCTTTCCGTACGCCGCTCACGTGGAGCTTTGCCGGGAAGACCGGTACCGTCACGCCGGACGTGCCCGTCGGCGCGGTCCGCACCGTCGGCACCGTCCGCGTCCCGCTGGCGGATGTGAAGGCACCCGCCCGCCTGGAGCTGACCTTCGGCGAGAACCGCTGGCCCGTCTGGGTCTATCCCGCCGACATCGATGAGAGCGTCCCGGACAACGTCCTGCTGACCGACCGCCTCGACGTCGCCCGCCGGGCGCTTGCCGAGGGCCGCCGCGTCGTCCTCAATGCCTGTGGTCTCGTCAATCCCAAGACCCGCATCGCCTCCTCTTTCTGGCCGGTCTATTGGAGCCGCACGTGGTTCCCGGGGCAGCTCCCCTGGACCCTCGGCATGCTCATCCGCGACGACAGCCCCGCCTTCGCCTCCTTCCCCACCGAGGATTGGCAGGACTGGCAGTGGAAGCACATCATCGGCAACGCCGAGACCTTCACCTTCGCCTCCGCTCCTGAGGGGTTTGAACCGCTGGCCATGCCGATTGTCGATTTCCACCGGCCCACCCTGGCCGCCATCCTCTTCGAGACCCGTGTCGGCGCCGGTCGCCTGCTTGTCTCCGGCGTCAACCTGGCCGCTCCCCGCCCCGAAATCCGTCAGCTCCGCCGCTCCCTCCTCGACTACGCCGCCTCGGCGGACTTTGACCCGCAGACCGACTTCGGCGAGGACTTCTTCGCCACCTATTTCCTGGAGGAAACCGCCGAGTACGCGCCCCGTCCGGAGGCCTACCGCGCGGCCGTCGCCTACATTGAGTGCGCCGCCGGGCTGCGCGAGAAAAACCGCGACATGCCTTGGATGGCCCGCCGCGACCGCGCCGAACTCCTCTCCGGCTCCTACACCCTCGGCGGCAAAGCCGTCCGCACCTGGGCCGACGCCGACGGCACCTACTGGGTCGGTGACGAGCTGCGCATCGTCTTCACGGGCGCCGCCAATATCCGCGGCCGCATCCTCGTCCGCTTCCGGGATCCCAATGCCCTGGGGCGCCGCGCCGAAGGCTCCTTCGACGGCGGGCGCACCTTTGCCGTCCCCGTGCACGCCAAAGGCCCGGACAATCCCGACGGCTCCTACTGGCTCGAGCTTCCCGTCGACATGGAAGACTTCCTCGACGGCGAGCTGGTCTTCACCGTCCGAAAGACCGCCGGACCCAACATCATGATTGACCGCGTCATCCTGATGCCCAACGAACCCTGACCCCAAGGCCCGCCACCCCGGCGGGCCTTTTTTGTCTCCGGCGCCGCACCCGAATCACGCGTGCGGCGGAAAAATCTTGGGGAAGCATGCGAAAGCTGTGCTCTTCGCGTGCTATATCTATTATTTCCAATGAGATAAATTTATGTTGACGGGGGGGGGGAGTGTGATACCGTAGTGGCATTCCTCGGATGTTGCCGTGCGGGTGCGCGTCTCCCGGGAAAATCAAAGGGCGCGCGGTGCGCCTCGAAAGGAAACAAGACATGAAGAAAATGATGATGACCCTCGCGGCCCTCTGCGTTGCCGGCGCGGCCAGCGCGGTAACGGTAAATTGGACGGATGTCAATACAAGTGGTGCTACCCATGGGCAGCTCGGCTTGGGCACGGCCCTCAGCAAGGACGGGTTCAGCGTCAAGATGACGATCAATCTGACCGCAGTGCCTAAAACCCTCGGCAAAGACTGGTGGCCCACTTTGGTGAGCCTGGGGCTTCAGGCTGAGAAAAAGAAAGCTGCCAGCATCAACGTTAATCTGGTGGAGGGAAATATCCTGCAGTTTGACAATAAGGGTGGGGATACCGGATCTACGGGCGGTGCGGTATTGACGTCGGCGACGCTGACAACTGGTTCGCATGAAGTTATTGTGTCCTACAATGGCTCTCGTTTGTTCTTGGTCTATGACGGCGCTGTCATTGCAAACACGGAGTATACGCTGACGTATGATCCCGACCGCATCGCCTGGGGCCGGCAGGCTAGCTGGGACTCCGGAACCTATCTGGACAAGAACGGCGGCGGATTTACGTATACGATTGAGTCGCTTCAGACGACGGATGCGGTCGTTCTCCCAGAGCCGACGGCGTTGGCGCTGCTGGCGCTGGGCGTGGCGGGTTTGGCGCTGCGCCGCAAGGCTGCCTGAGCGTCTGCCGCAGCAAGCGAATGCCGTATGGGAGGTCCCGGGTGCGGGACCTCCTTTTTGGTGTGCTCGGGATGCGCACCATGCGCCAAGACGCCATAGGCCGC
>CALXSH010000071.1 GCA_944391065.1 uncultured Kiritimatiellota bacterium
GGCCCCCCTAGGGGGGCCCTGGGGGCCTTTCGCTTCCTCTTGGAAAATCCACGGCCTAATCTTACAACGTGCCAGCAAAATGACGCGGGCTCCGCGCGCTTGTCGTGGCCGCATGGGCAGGCGTATAATATCCGCGATTGGCAAAACGCAGAAAAGAAGAAAGGACAGTTGCCATGGATTTGCTGAAACAGATTTGCGACAAAGCCAAAGGTTCGGGCCGGACCGTCGTGCTGCCCGAGGGCCAGGATCCGCGTGTCATCAAGGCCGCCAACCTCGCCGTTCAGGCCGGGGTGGCGAAGATTATCGTGCTGGGCACGCCCGAAGAAATCGAATTTTCCGAAAATGCCGCGGGCATGAAGCTGGCGCCGGAGGTGCAGGTGATCAATCTGGTCACCGATCCGCTGCTGGAGGAGCTGGCGACGGCTTTCTACGAGAAGCGCAAAGCCAAGGGCATGACGCCGGAGCAGGCCCGCGAGACGCTGCTGAAGAAGCGCATCTATTTCGGCGCGATGATGCTGGCGCTGAACAAGGCGGACGGCCTGGTGGCCGGTTCGATTGCCTCCACGGGCGACATGCTGCGTGCGGCTTTCCAGTGCGTGGGGACGGCGCCGGGCATCAAACTGGCCTCCTCCGCCTTCATGATGGGGCTGCGCGAGCCGACGGCCGCAGGCGACAATGTCCTGTGCTTCGCCGACTGCGCGGTGAATCCGTGCCCGACGGCCGAGCAGATGGTCGATATCGCCCTGGCCACGGCCCGCACCTACCGCGCGCTCGTCGGCAAACAGCCGAAGGTGGCATTCCTCTCCTTCTCGTCGAAGGGGTCGGCCAAGCATGAGCTGGTCGACAAGGTGGCGACCGCGGCGGCGCTGACCAAGGCGAAGTTTGAGGAACTCGGGCTCGATGCCGTCGTCGACGGCGAGATTCAGGCCGATGCGGCGCTGGTGCCGGCGGTGGCGATTCAGAAGAATCCGGGCGGCGCAATCAAGGGCGACGCGAATGTGCTGATCTTCCCCGACCTGCAGTCGGGCAACATCTGCTACAAGCTGGTGCAGCGTCTGGGCGGCGCGACGGCCCTCGGCCCGATCGTCCAGGGCGTGGCCAAGCCGATCAACGATCTCTCCCGCGGCTGCTCCGCCGAGGATATCTTCGGCAATATCTGCATCACGGTCTGCCAGACGCTCTGAGGCGCGCCGCATGACCGAACGCCACGCGCTGATTGCCGCCAACCGTGTGCCCGGCATCGGGGCCGCCCGCGTGCGTGCGGTCATCGGGGCGCTGGGCTCTCTGGCGGCGGCGCGTGACCTCACCCCCGAGGACCTCGCGGCGGCCTGTCCCGGGCTGAGCCCGCAGCGCGCGATGGCGCTGACCGAGGCGCTGCGCTCCGATTTTGCCGAGCGCGAAGAGGCGCGGGCCGCGAAGCAGTCGGTGCGCATCGTGACCTGGGAGGACCCGGAGTACCCCGATTCGCTCCGGGCGTGCGACGCGCAGACGCCTCCCCTGGCGCTCTACTGCGTGGGCGACGTGGCGCTGCTGCGGCAGACGCAGGTGGCGCTCGTCGGCACGCGACGGGCTTCGGTTTACGGCATGGAGCAGGCCAAGCGCTTCGCGCTGCGCCTGGCGCAGGCCGGCATCCACGTGACCAGCGGTCTGGCCGAGGGCATCGACTCGGCCGCCCATGAAGGGGCGCTGCTGGCGGGACGGGAGGCTGCCGGCAAGACCGTCGCCTGTGTCGGCGCGGCGCTGGACGAGCTTTATCCGGCGTCGCGCAAACCGCTGGCGCGCCAGATTGTGCGCGGCGGCGGCCTGGTCGTGAGCGAATATCCCTTCGGGCGCCATGCCGACGCGCAGACCTTCCCGCAGCGCAACCGCATCGTGGCTTCGCTGGCCAAGGCCGTGATGGTCGTCGAATCCCCCTCGCGCAGCGGCACGCTGATTACCGTCGACTATGCGATTGCGTACGGCCGGCAGATCTATGTGCTGCCGGGCCGTGCCGACACGCCCTCCTTCACCGGCAATCACCGCCTCCTGCGCGAAGATGCCGGGCGGCTGGTCACGGCGGCCGAGCAGATCCTTGACGACTTCGGCGAGCTGGACCTCCGCGAGGGCCGCCCTGCGCAGGCGGCCCCGGAGATTCCGCCCGGGCTGGACCCGACCGAGACGCAGCTCTACACCGCCCTCGGCCGTGACGAATGCACGCTGGACGAGCTGGCTGAGCGCACCGGCCTGCCGATGCCGACGGTCATGTCCACCGTCATTGCCCTTCAGATGCGCCGCCGCCTCAGAGCTCTCCCCGGCGGGCGCGTCGCGCGCGCCGCCCGCTGAGGCGACCCAGACAAACGAAGCCGCCGCCCCGATGCCGGGACGGCGGCTTTTGCTTGGCGGGACGCGGCTGCGGCGTGGCCCTCCCAATGTTCAGCGGAGGCGGAACAGATAGCCGAGGTCGATGTAGACGGCTTCGAGGGTGAGGGGCTCGCGGGTCATCCAGTAGAAGGAGACTTCGGGCTGGGTGGGGTCTTCGAGCCGGAGCGGGCCGGTGACTTTCCAGTGGGAGAAGCGTTTGCCGGGAAGGGTGAGGGCGCGGACGGTGAAGCGCTCGGAAATCCATTCGCCGGCGAGCTTTCCCTGCAAGGGAGCGTTGTTCGCCGTGAGGAAGCAAAATGGGAGGGGTCATTGAAGGGGCACGTCATGGTCTCCCGAAGACGGCGGATGGCGCGGCATCAAAGGAACCGCGAGCGTTTCGTCGGCAACGAAGATATCGGGGGCGGCGAGGAGAGATTGGAGGTAGCGGCCGCGGGCGGCGTCGAGGTCGGCGGCGCGGAGGCGGTCGAGGAGGATGCCGTCGGGGGTGGGCTCCGGGAAGCGTCGGGCAAGGGTGACGGCGCGGACGGTGGGAACGCCGCCGATGAGGATGTGGAAGACGTCGACGGTGCCGGCGGCTTCGTCACGGGCGGTGACTTTGAGGATGTGGTAGCCGGCCTCGGTCTCGATGGGTTGGCTGATGGTGTCGAGGGGAAGGGAGAAGGCGGCCTTTTCGAAGGGAGGAAACATGGTACCGCGCGCGAGGGTGCCGAGGGCACCGCCGGTGGCTTTGCCGCTGGGGCAGTCGGAGACCTCGGCGGCGATCTTGGAGAAGTCTTCGCCGGCCATGAGACGCGCGCGGACGGCGTCGGCTTTCCGGCGGCGGTCGGCGACGTCGTCGCGGGCGATGACTTTGAAGAGGGCGATGCCGCCGGGAATCTCGGTGACGGGGGAGACACTGCCGGTCGGGGTGGCGACGAGGACGTCACGGATTTCGGCGGGGACGGCGCTGAGGGGGTAGGTCCGGACCTCGGTGACGTCGGAGAAGGCGTGGGCGAGGGCTTCGAGGGTGGCGGTGCGGTCGGCGACGCGCCGGGCGTAATCACGCATTTCCTCGCGGATGGCGTCGCAGGCGCGGAGATGGGCCGCGTCGGCTTCGGCGCGGGCCCGGAGGAGAGCGTCGTCGGGGATTTGAAGGAAGGCGGGGGCCTGTTCGCGGAGGAGGGCTTCAACGCGGCAGGCGTGGGCGAAGCGTCCGGCGGCGTCATCGTCGGTGCCGAAGCCTTCTGCCTGTTCGAGGCGGGTCATGGCGCGGATGCGGTCTTCGGAGAGGATGGCGGACGGCGGCGTGGCGGCCAGGGCGCGGTCGAGCACCGTCTCGCGCACGAAGGCCTCTGCGATTTCCCGCGTGGCGCGGGCGCGCGCGGCGTCGTCGGCGTCTGCCGGCAGGCAGGCGGCGAGACGGGTCTCAAGTTCGTCGCGGGTCAGGGTGATGTCACCGACGGAGGCAACCACGGCGGGCGGCGCGGGCTCCGTGGGCGGCGGAGGGGTGCCGTGCGCGCACGCACTCGCGTCTTCGACGCCCGCAGCCTGGCCCGCGGCGCTGTCGCCCGTGGCAGGACTCCCGGCGTCGCCGGCCGTGGCAAGCGCGGCGGGAGCCCGCGGTGAATCCGTCGGAGGCCCGGCTTCCGCGTGGGATGCGGCTGCGACGGGGGGCGGGGGCTGCCGGGGCGCGGCGGGGGCGTAGAAGGCGAGGGCGGCGGTCTTCAGCCCGGAGCAGGCGGAGGCATTCCAGGTCAGGGCCGCGTCGGCCCAACGGCAGAGGGGCGTGCGCCAGTACCAACCTGCCCAAGCGGCTCCGGCGACGATGAGCAGCCCGAGGGTCAGACGAAGTGTACGGCGCGGGTGTTTCTTATCCATGGCGGAGGTAAGTGTATCACAGGCATGGGCCGGGCGTGACGACGGAAAGCAGGCTCAGCCGCGCGTGAATCACCGCGCATTCCCGCGCGGTGATTTGCTATAGTCTCGGGAAACCCTGAGAAAGGATGCTACAGATGAAGTTGATGACGATGATTTTGGGTCTGGCCGCGGCCGCGGCGGTTTACGGTGCCGAGCCCGCCGTGCGGGAGCCAAACGCCGATCAGGCTGAAGTGAAGGCCGAAGAGCCGGCGACGGTGCCGGCGGCGAAGGTGGTGCCCGCGGAGCCGGCGGATGAGGCGCCCGCGGTGCGCGTGGGGAAGCACACGCTGACGTGGGGTGACCTGCGCAGGCGCACGGAGGCGATTCTGGCGATGCGCGGCGGTACCCACGAGGCGGTGATGCGGCCGATGGTGATGTCGATGGTCGTCGAACAGTTTGCCTTCACGGCGGTGGCTCTCGATGCGGTGGAGCGCTACGGCGTGACGCTGTCTGACGAGGAGCGCGCCGAGGCGCTGAAGACGGTTGAGGCCGAGACGGGGATGACGCTCGAGGGGATGCTGGCGCAGGCGCCGATGTCGGAAGAGGAGGCGATGGCCGATCTGGAGCTGTCGCTGAAGCTGCAGAAGCTGATTGCCGAGCAGGTGGACAGCAAGATCACGGTCGCCGACGCAGATGTCGAGGAGGCCATCGCCAAGACGAAGGAAGAGGCGGCCGCGGCCCGTGCGGAGATGGAAGGTTACGCGAAGGCCATCGCCGAGGGGACGGCGACGATCGAGGACCTGGCGAAGGAGCATTCGCCGATTTCGGAGGCGATTGAGTTCCCGCTGGACCAAGTGCCGCCGGGCGTGGCGAAGGCGCTGGAGACGTTGGAGATCGGCAAGGTAAGCCCGCTCTTCGAGGAAGAGGGGGTGGCGGCGCTCTTTAAGGTGCTGGAGCGCGATACCGCGGCGGCCGACCCGAAGGCGGCGATCGAGGCAATCGCGGAGCGTCTGGCGAAAGGGGAGGATTTCGCCGCGGTGGCGAAGGCCGAGTCGGACTGCCCGTCGTCGGCAGAGGGCGGCAATCTGGGAGAATTCGGGCGCGGCATGATGGTGCCTGAATTCGAGAAGGCGGCCTTTGAGCAGCCGGTCGGCGAGGTCGGCGAGCCGGTGCGGACGCAGTTTGGCTGGCACATCATCAAGGTGACGGCGCGCGACGACGCGGCCGGGAAGGTGACGGCTTCGCATATTCTGAAGATGGCGAAGCCGGCGACGGTGAAGGCCGTGGCGCTGCTGAAGCCGTGCCCGACGGAACTGCCCGACGCGGAGACGGTGCGCGAGGCGCTGAAGGCGGAGCGTATCGCTGAGGGCCAGCAGGCGTTCATGCTTGAACTGGAGAAGGCGGCCGGCGAACCGTGGATCGATCCGGCGCTGGAGCGCATCGCCTGGGGGCCGAAGATGGAGATGCCGCCCCTGCCCGAGGCTGAGCCCGCGGCGGAGTGAGGGTACTTTCTCCTGATATGCGTACCGGGGTCGGCACGGCTGTGCCGACCCCGGATTGTTTTCCCTGGGAATCGGACATTTTTTGTCCGCTCGAATCGGACACTTTTTATAAATGCATAAAATATAGACTGTTAGAACGAG
>CALXSH010000072.1 GCA_944391065.1 uncultured Kiritimatiellota bacterium
CTCGCCACCAGCGGCCACGCCACCGAGCGCAATTGGGACATGGGCTACTGCGGTCCGAATCTCTGGCTCTCCCACGACCGCGGCCGGCTCATTGCCATCGACACCCGGCGCAAGCCCTTCTTTGCCGACAATCCGGAGCCGAAGGTTTACATTGCCGCCGGCAACTGCCTGATTGGGCACATCGACCGCCCCGACTGCATGGCGACGGCCTGGATGCGCGACGGCGGCGTCCGCCAGATGGTCGGCTACGTCGTCACCACCTGGCACGGGTCCATGGGGTGGGGGACGCTGGGCACCTACACCGGCTGCAGCGGACTCTATACCGTCGCGGAGGCCTTCCACGCGACCAATGCCGACATCCTCCTCCGCCTGAAGCGCATCGGCGAAGAACAGGGCATCGGCGACCTGCTGACCTACCGCATGACGGAGCTGGGCGAGACCAATCTGCCGATGACGCCGGGCATCCGCGACTGGGCGGTCCGCCAGAGCAATGCCGGCCTGCCCTATGCCGACGGCGACCCGGCCGCCTTCTCCGCCAAGATGCGCGACATCATCGGCCTGGTTCACGACCGCGACACCGTCGCCCTCTACGGCGACCCCGCCCTGGAGACCCGCATTGCCGGCGGCAGGGCGGTGCCCGGCCCTTGGATGCGCGAGCCCGACGGCGCGCTGACGCGCACGGTGACCTTCTCCCCCGATGCCCCGGCCAAGGCGTTCTGGCTGATGCTGCCGGGCAGTTATGCCTACGGGAAGGTCTCGCCCGAACCCGCCTTCGCCTGTGACAACATGCTCTGCTTCCCGGCCGACGCCGTGAAGCCCGGCGCCTCCGTGACCGTCCGCGTCGAAGGCGCCCGCCGCCTGGGTGAAAAAAAGGGGGGGCCGAACGATGTCCGCTGATCCGATAGCCTTTCTGGCCGATCTGATGCACCGCGGCGGCCCGGTGATGTGGCCGATCGTGCTCTGCTCGCTGCTTGCCGTCTCCGTGACGCTGCGCAAGGCCTGCCAGTGGCTCCGGTGGCAGCTCTCCGTCCGCTTCGGCGCGAACGGCTGGCGGCGTACCCTCGCCGCCCTGCGCGGCGGGGCGGCCGATCCCGACGCCGCCGCGGGCTGCTCGCCCTACGCCGCCCTCGTCGCCGAAGCCCTGGCCTCCCGTGACGCGGCCTTCCCCACGGCCCTTGAACAGGCCGCGCGGGCCCGGATCCGCGTGCTCCGCCGCGGACTCGGCATCCTCGATACGGTGGTCACGCTGGCCCCGATGCTCGGCATCCTCGGCACCGTGACGGGCATCATTGCCTCCTTTGACCTCATGGGCAGCGCCGGCGTCGAGGACCCCGCCGGCGTCACCGCCGGCATCGCCGAGGCCCTCATCACCACCGCCGCCGGCCTCGTCGTCTCCATCGTCGCCCTCCTCCCGCTCAACTACGGCCGCGCCTGGACGCGCGACGCCGTCCGCGGCCTCGAGGAGGCCATGACCCTGGCGGAGGAAGCGCGTGCCGCCGCGCCCTCTGCCGCCCACCCCTCTCCGGCCGACGCACCGTGAAGCTCGCCGACGCCGAGGACGAAGCGGGAGCCCGCGTGGAGATGACGCCCATGATGGACGTCGTCTTCCTGCTTCTCGTCTTCTTCATCTACGCTTTCCTCTCCATGAGCGTCCGGCGCGGCATTCAGGTTTCGTTGCCCAAGGCCGACGGCGCCGTCACCCCCGGCAGCCAAGTCCTCCTCGTCCTGACCGCCGACGACACCGTCCTTCTCGATGGCCGCACCCCCATGGCCCCCGACGAGGCCGTCAGCGCCGCCGCCATGCGCGCCAAGACCCTCGATCTGCCCGTCTGCATCCGGGCCGACCGCAACGCCCATGCCGGCGCGGCGCTCGAACTGATGGCCGGCCTCCGCGCCGACGGCGTCAGCCGCGTCGCCTACCAGGTGGAGAAACGCAAGTGACCTCCCGGGCGCTGCTTCGGACCGTCGGCTGCACGGCGCGCGAGGCCGTGCTGCTGACGGTGGCGGCGCTGCTCCACCTGGCCGCCCTGATCCCCCTGGCCCGGCTCCCCGATCCCTTCGCCGCCCCGCCCGCCCCCGAACTCATCGTGGCCGACCTCACCGTCGACCTGGCCCTGGTCGAGGCCGAGGAGGTTTCCGCGCCCCCGCCCGTTCCCGAAAACCTCCCGGGCGCTCCGCTTCCCTTCACTTCCGAACCCCTCCCGGCCTTCCTGACCGACCCCGCCGACGGCATTCCCATGCCGGCCGCCGCCGAGTCCGTCGCCCGCATCCTGCCCGAGCAGGCAGCCGCCCGCCTGCCCGAGATTCCCGCGCCCGAGGCCGTCACGCGCGATGCCGTCCTGCCCGAAATCACCCTGCCGCCGCCCGTCGCGGTGCCGGCCGGGCTCGGTGCCGACGCGGCCTCGGCCGGCGGAGCCACGGCCCGCGTCGAGCATCCCCGCCTGACCCTCGATCAGGCCGCCATCGTGAAGTACTATCCGAAGCGTGCCCTCGAGAAGGGGTGGGAAGGGGCCGTCACCGTGGAAATCACGCTCGACGCCGACAGCCGCGTCGAATCCCTCCGCGTCATCGAAAGCAGCGGCCGCGACGTTCTGGACCGCGCCGCCCGCGATATGCTGCGCACTGCCCCCTACGCCGGCGGCCCCGGCACGCTTGTCCAGACCATCCGCTTCAGTCTCCGCGACTGACCCCCATCGGAGAAACGCCATGCCCCACACGCCCGAATCCGCCGCAGCCCCCATCCTCGACGTCCGCGACCTGGTCATCGCCTACACGAGCCCCGGCAAACCGCCCTTCGTCGCCGTCAGGGGGATAACCTTCGACGTCCGGCCGAATGAATTCTTCGGCATCGTCGGCGAATCCGGCTGCGGCAAATCGACCCTGGCCAGGGCCCTCTGCGGACTCCAGCCGGTCCGTTCCGGCACCGCGGCCTTCGCCCCGATGCCGCGCGGCGCGGTCCAGATGATCTTCCAGGACGCCGTGGGCAGCCTCAATCCCCGCCGGACCATCCGCGACGCGTTGGGCGAGGTCCTGCGCGTCCACGGCCTCTGCCCGCGTGCGGAGATCCCCGCCCGCGTCGCCGCGCTCCTCGACGAGGTCGGCCTGCCGGCCGACGTCGCCCGCGCCTATCCGCGCGAGCTCTCCGGCGGCCAGTGCCAGCGCGTCTCCGTCGCCCGCGCCCTGGCGATGAATCCGCGCGTCCTCATCGCCGACGAACCGGTCTCGGCGCTCGACGTCTCCGTCCAGGCCCGCGTCCTCAACCTCCTGGCCGACCTCCGCCGCCGGCGCGACCTCACCATCCTCCTCATCTCCCACGACCTCGCCGTCGTCCGCACCGTCTGCGACCGCGTCATTGTCATGCACGCCGGCGAAATCGTCGAGCGCGGCGACGCCCGCGGCCTCTTCGCCAATCCCAGGCACCCCTACACCCGCCAGCTCCTCGCCGCCGTTCCCGACGTCTCCGAGATCGGGGCCGCCGCCCGCTGACGACGGGGCGCGGTTTCGCTTTGGCTCCCGTTTTTTGTATACTCCGCGGCATGGGTACGTTGCAACGCTACATTCTCCGCTCTTACCTGGTCGCCTTCCTGATTGCCGGCATGGTGCTGACCTTCGTGCTGTCGGTGGGCTTCCTCTTCAAGGTTTTCCAGTTCATCATGCGCGGCGCCTCGGGCACGCTCGTGGCGCAGTACCTCTTCGCCTCCATGCCTGAGGTGCTCGGCTTTACCATCCCGCTCGCCCTGCTCGTGGCCGCGCTGCTCGTCTTCGGGCGCATGTCCACCGACAGCGAGATCGCCGCCATGAAGGCCTGCGGCGTCAGCTTCACGGCCATCATGCGCGGCCCGATGATTGTCGCCGTCCTCTGCACGGCCGTCGGCCTCTACCTGCAGTGCTACGCCATGCCCCGCGGCCACTACGTCCGCCGCACCGTCGCCAACCGCATCGCCATCGATGCCGGCGTCCAGCTCGTCGAGCCCGGCCGCTTCATCGACGAAATCGACAATCTCGCCGTCTTCTGCGACAGCAAGGTCGACCGCACCGACCGGGACGGCCGCGGCTACACCACCCTCTACGGCCTCCTCGCCATCGACCGCCGCGAAGGCTTCCTGCGCGAAATCCGCGCCGACAGCGCCGACATGCGCGCCGAGGGCGGCGACCTCTTCTTCGAACTCCGCGACGCCACCGTCACCCCCGTCGCCGAAGGCGTCCCCGGCGTCACCTCCATGTCGAGCTTCACCTACGTCTGCAAAAACGTCGTCTCCCGCACCGCCAAATACAACAAGAAGCCCAAAGACTACGACTTTGCCGAACTCTCCGAAGCCATCGACGCCGCCAAGGCCTCCGCTTCCGAAATCTCCTCCGAAGCCTCCGACAAGTGGATCGCCAAGCTCCGCTTCCTGATGAACTACCGCATCGTCTGGGCCCTCTCCTCCCTCTGCTTCGTCCTTGTCGGCGTCCCGATGGGGTGCCAGTCCGCCCGCAAAGAATCCTCCAAAGGCATGGTCCTCGGCGTCGCCATGGGCATTGCCTTCTTCCTCTTCATCATGCTCTCCGAATCCCTCTCGGACAAACCCGCGGCCTTCCCCTGGCTGATTGTCTGGACCCCCGTCCTGATCAGCATCGGCGCCGCCTGCTATCTGATTCCCAAAAACCAGTAAAGGAGCCTCCCTATGGCCATCAGTCCCCTTGCCTTCATTGAACCCGGCGCCCAAATCCACCCCGAAGCGGAGGTCGGCCCCTTCGCCTACATCGGCGCCGACGTGAAGATCGGCCGCGGCACCAGGATTCACCACCACGCCACCGTCGAAGGCCACACCACCCTCGGCGAAGACTGCGAAATCTTCCCCCAGGCCTGCGTCGGCACCAAGACCCAGGACCTCAAATGGCGCCCCGGCAACGTCACCTACGTCGAAATCGGTGACCGCACCGTCATCCGCGAATGCGCCACCATCCACCAAGGCACCGCCGACGGCTCCAAGACCGTCATCGGCTCCGACTGCCTCATCATGGCCTACTGCCACGTCGCCCACGGCTGCGTCCTCGGCAATCACATCATCATGTCCAACGGCGTCCAGATCGCCGGCGAATGCCTCATCGAGGACCACGCCGTCATCGGCGGCACCGCCGCCATCCTTCAGTTCACCCACGTCGGCTGCTTCGCCATGGTCGGCGGCGGCACCCACCTGCGCAAAGACGCCCCGCCCTACATGCTCACCATGGGCGTCGACAATCTCACCGTCCGCGGCCTCAACTCCGTCGCCATCCGCCGCCATCCCGAGCACTTCTCCCCCGAAGCCTTCTCCGCTCTCAAGGATGCCTACCAGTACCTCTACTCCGAAGGCCTCTCCCGCGCCCAGGCCCTTGAGAAGATCGATGCCGAGCTCCCCAAGTG
>CALXSH010000073.1 GCA_944391065.1 uncultured Kiritimatiellota bacterium
CACATTTACCCCTTCACGAATACCTCACAACGATGGTCTTGCTCGGTTGACTGCCACGGACTTTTACGGATGCCCCTGAAATTCCCGGAGAATCGGTATGTATGTTCGGGTTTCATTGTCATGAATTTGGATTGGTTCCGGGCCCATCACGCAAGCGTACGGTGTTTGAAATTTCTTGGGGAGCATCCGGATGCGCCTTTCCCGGATCAGGATGCGCTTAATTGGTTATGCTGTGGTTGTATTCGCCTTCTTCCTCAGCCGTGGGGAGTTTTCAGCGGCGCAGCATTTGGAGTGCGTGGAGAAATACCGGGGTGCATCCACTATGTCGGCGAGTTGCCGTGCAAATTGCCGTGGAAGTGGCATTTGGGCTACACCGACGCGGCGGCTCTCTGGTTCGTCGCCGCTAAAGCCCTGCTTGGCATGTCACGGCGTGACGCAGGCGGGATATCCGGACTCAGATGGTATGCCGGACGCCTCTACAACAGGTTGATCCGGATGGCCGTAACCGTCCTTGGCATCCTTCCCGTTATGAGGCGTCGTTTCCCGAATCTCCGGACACGCTTTGCCGGATACGCTCACCGAGGGATGTTCAAACCGTCTTTTTGGACTGATGCCGGCCTCGGGGGTGCCCGTCAGTGAGCGCGGCGAGGGCGGTTCAGGCGAGGTGTCCGGTGACGGCGGTGCGGATGCGTTCGGCGAGGGTGGTCTGGCGGCGGACGTCGTCGGCGGAGCGGAGGGCCATCCAGACGGCCTTTTCGGAGCCAACGACGACGACGAGGCGGCGGCCGCGGGTGATGGCGGTGTAGAGGAGGTTTTTGCGCAGGAGCTTGAAGTGCTGGGTGTGCAGGAGGATGACGACGGCGGGGTATTCGCTGCCCTGGGATTTGTGGATGCTGACGGCGTAGGCCGGGACGAGCTCTTCGAGGTCGTCGCGCCGATATTCGATGCGGCGGCCGTCGTAGTCGACGGTGAGGCTGAGGGATTCGGGGTCGACGCGGACGATGAAGCCGACGTCGCCGTTGAAGACGTCTTTGTCGTAGTTGTTGCAGACCTGCATGACGCGGTCGCGGAGGCGGAAGAGGGTGTCGCCGCGGCGGAGGGCGGGGCCAGAGGGATTGAGGCGCTGCTGGATGACGCGGTTGAGATTTTCCGTGCCGAGGTCGCCGCGGCGCATGGGGGTGAGGACCTGGACGTCGCGCAGGGGGTCGAGGCGGAAGTGGCTGGGGATGCGTTCGGTCATCATGCGGACGGCGAGCTCGAGGACTCGCGCGGGGCTATCGGCGGAGAGGAAGTAGAAGTCGCTCTCCCTGCCGGTCGGGGGCGGGAGGAAGAATTCGCCGCGGTTGACGCGGTGGGCGTTGCGCACGATGTAGCCGGAGGCGTCCTGGCGGAAAATGGTGTCGAGGCGCGTGCAGGGGATGACGTCGGAGGCGATGCAGTCGCCGAGGACGTTGCCGGCGCCGATGCTGGGGAGCTGGTCGGTGTCGCCGACCAGGATGAGGACGGCGGTGTCGGGGAGGGCTTCGAGGAATCTGCGCGTCAGGGCGAGGTCGAGCATGGAGGATTCGTCGGCGATGAAGACATCGCCGGGGAGGCGGCGCTCCGGTCCGTAGAAGAAGCCTCCGGTCTGGGGCTGGTATTTGAGCAGGCGGTGAATGGTCGTGGCCGGGCGTCCGGTCGATTCGCCCATGCGCTTGGCGGCGCGTCCGGTGGGGGCGGTCAGGGCGACCTTCAGCTTCCGGACGCCGTAAATCTCGCAGAGGGCGCGGATGATGGTGGTCTTGCCGACGCCGGGGCCGCCGGTGATGACGGAGACTTTGGATTCCAGGGCGGTCGTCAGGGCGCGCCACTGGGCGGAGGCGAGCTTCAGGCCCATCTTGCCTTCGGCCCAGTCGACGGCTTTGGCGGCGGGGATCGGGGGCCAGGCGGGGCGGGTCTGCGTCAGGGCGCGGAGGCGTTCGGCCACGGCGACCTCGTTGGCATAGTGGGCCGCGAGGTAGACGCGGGTCTCCTCGATGGTCACGACGCCGCGCTGCGCGTCGGCCAGGAGGGCTTCGGTGAGGCGCTCAACGGGGATGCCGAGGGTCTCGTTGGCCTTCAGCAGGAGCTCGGTCTGCAGGAGGTAGGTGTGGCCGCCGTCGTCGGCGGCCGTCGCGAGGCAGTGCAGCAGGCCGGCTTCGGCGCGCAGCTCCGAATCCTTGGGGATGCCCATGTTCAGGGCGATGCGGTCGGCCGTCAGGAAGCCGATGCCGCGGACGTCTTCGGCCAGGCGGTAGGGGTTCTGGCGGACGACGGCGATGGCGTCGGCCCCGTAGCGGCGCCAGATGCGGGCCGAGAGGCCGGTGCCGATGCCCTGGCCTTGGAGGAAGATGAGGGTGTCGCGGCAGTTGCGCTGTTCGCTCCAGGAGTCGCGGATGGTCTTCAGCTTGGTCCTGCCGATGCCGGGGACTTCGCGGAGGCGGTCGGGGCGCTCTTCAAGGATTCTGGCGGTGTCGGAGCCGAAGTGGCGGACGATGGCTTCGGCCAGTTTCGGTCCGATGCCCCGGATGAGGCCCGAGGCGAGGAAGCGGAGCATGCCTTCGCGGGAGGTCGGCGTGACGCAGACGATCGATTCGGCCCGGAACTGCCTGCCGAAGCGCGCGTCCTCGGTCCACTGCCCGGCGGCCTCGATCTCCTCTCCCGGCCAGGCCGTCGCGCAGGTGGCCACGACGGTATGAAGCCGGTGATCGTCCAGCGACTCGGCGACGGGGCGCACCTTCATGACGGTGTAGCCCGTCTCCTCGTTGCGGAAAAGGATGGCTTCTACCGAACCGCGGACCGTTTCGCTCATTGCGCCTCCAGCACTTCAAGCAGGCGCCCGAAGTCGGCCTCTGTCAGTGCCGCCGTCAGGGAGAAGCGGAGCCGCGCGGTGCCTTCGGGCACCGTCGGCGGCCGGATGGGCAGCACATAAAAGCCCGCGCTGCGGAAGGCCGCCGCGGCCGCGACGGCGGCGTCGTTGGGGCCCACGGTCCACGGCACGATCTGCGAGGCGCTTGCGCAGGGCACGCCCTTGGCGCGCACCGCGTCGGCCAGACGGCGGCCCATCGATTGGAGACGTTCGCGGCGGGCCGCCATCGCGGGCAACGCCGCCAGCACGAACCGCGTCCAGGCGAGGTTGACCGGCGGCAGCGCCGTCGTGAAGATAAAGGGCCGCATGCGGTTGACCAGGATGTCCCGCAGGTCTGCGCGGCAGACGACGTAGGCCCCCGTCGAGGAGAGGGCCTTGCCCAGCGTGCCGACCAGGATGTCGATGTCGCCCAGAACGCCTTCGGCCTCCGCGCATCCGAGGCCGTTCGGGCCGAAGACACCGACGCCGTGGGCCTCGTCAAGGTAAAGGAGCAGATTGGGGAAGTCGGCCTTCAGCGCCGTCAGGGCCTTCAGGTCGGTCCGGTCGCCGTCCATCGAGAAGACGCTCTCGGTCATCAGCATGACCTCGTCGTAATCCGCCGCGCGCCGTTCGAGCAGCACACGCGCATGGCCGAGGTCGTTGTGGCGGAAGCGGACGTAATCGCACCCCGCCAGACGGATGCCGTCGATCATGCTGGCGTGAATCAGTTTGTCCGCCAGCACCAGCGTCTTGGGGCCCGCCACGGCCTGCAGAATGCCCGTATTGGCGTGGTAGCCCGAGCCGAAAACCAGCGCGGCCTCCGTGCCGTAGGCCCGGGCCAGCTCCGTCTCCAGCAGGCGCGCCTCCTCCGTACTGCCCGTCAGCAGGCGCGAAGAGGCCGCGCTCAGCAGCCGCGCTTCGCCGTGAAGCTGTGCGTAGAAGCTCTCCCGCAGCGCCTCATCCTCCAGCAATCCCAGATAATCGTTGGACGAGAGGTTCACCAGGCCCTTCGGTGTGCTCGGCAATGCCCGCAGGCAGGCCCCTCTCCGAAGACCCTCCAGTGTCTCCCGCAGTCTGTCGTAGAAATGCATACGCACATTCTAGCATACCGCACGGTTGCCCTGAGCGGCGGCGCTCATTCCTCCACGGTGCCCTCCCGAAGCAGCTCCTGCGCATCCCCGACGCCGTCGCGCCACTTCAGGACGAGCGTGACGGACGCACCGGCCGGCAGCGGCCCGGCGGGCGTGACGGACAGGGCTCCGGAAATGGGGCGCGTCGAGCCCGGCGTCCTCTGTGGCGTAACCGTGCAGGCCACGGTCTCGCCGCCGGGGAGCCGAACCTCGGCCGAGATGCCGGTGTCGCCGTGAAAGTTGCCATAGGCATAAACGACGGTCGGAAAAACGCGAATCGCATCGAGGGCAACGGCCGTCGGCTTCCTGCCTTCCTCGCAGACCAGCTTGGCACCGTAATTGACGGCGGCCGTGAATGCCTCCGTAGGCCGGAAGTAGGGCTGTACGTCACAGTGCGGCACGAGGGAGCGCTCCGCGGGAGCGAGGCGGCCCTTGATGCTGGTGCGGAAGCTGCCCCAGCCCTTGATGTTGACGGCATTGCCTATGCGAAGCTCTTCGGTGATGGCCTTCGTCACCGCGCGGACGACGGCCATGATGTCCTCGGCAGAATAGCCTGAGAGGTGCCGTTCTTGAACGCGCGCCGCCAGATGCTCCAGCTGAAGGGTGTTGCGGGCCTTGACGATAATCTGAGCCGTCCTTCCGTCGCCTTCGGCGTCGGCCGCATCGCGCGTGTGCTTCCCGCCCCGGCCAAAGGTATAGACAATGGCCTCATACTTTCCATTTTTCGCACTGAAGTCATGCAAATGGGCATATTTGGCGTGCCTCTGACGATGCAAAAGGGCGCGGGACGCGGGCTTATCGGTGCTTGCGGACATGACAGTTCTCCTCCTGAGACAGCCGGTGCGGCGTGATTCCCCTGATACGTGCACACGCATCATCCGCAGGGAACCACCTCGGTCCTCCTCACCGGACACCCCTATTTTAGCACAGCCGGACTCCGATAAGGGGACACTTTTACACGCTCCCATAGTGGGTGGTCGATTGCTCCCATATAGGGTAGTATTGCGCTACCATATAGGGTAGCGGATGACTACCCTATATGGTGGCCGGTCATATGACGGCCATGCTGGGGTCAAACGCTGCCGCCTTGCCCGTCCTTTGCGGCCTCCCGGCGGGTCGGCCTCTGTGCGGTGCGGTTTGCCTCTCCGAAGGATGCCAATAAAATGACGCGCTGAAGGAGGCTGATTGCAAGCAAAACCGTGAAGTTTTTTAGGCAATAGCTGAAAAAGCTTCATTGGCGGAGAGTCCTTTCAG
>CALXSH010000074.1 GCA_944391065.1 uncultured Kiritimatiellota bacterium
TCGGTGGCGGCGATGGCGAGCCCCTCAAAGAGGTCGCGCCGCCCCTCAAAGATGCTCTGCAGCGTCGAGAGCATCAGCGACTTGCCGAAGCGGCGGGGACGGGAGAGAAAGAAGAAGCGATCACTCGCATCGGCCACCAGGCGGTGAAGCCACGCGGTCTTGTCCACGTAGAGCCAGCCGTGCTCCCGCAGTTCGGAAAAGATGTAGGTGCCCCGGGAAATCGTCTTCATGACGGGCAGTATAGCACATTGCCCCTCCGGGTAAAGATTGCCGATGGAGGTCTCGTCCGGTCAACGTCGGTTGCCCTTCTCGCCATTGGGGGAGCAGGAGCAGCGAACCCCGTGGGGCGTCCGCGGGGAGGCCGACGGCCTGCCTGCCGTCGCCTCCCCCAACACGCCTGCGGGCGGAAGCGCCCGGTCACAGACGCTTCGCAACGGCCCCAACGTCTCCCCGACCGTGCCCTCTCCCCGCGTCCGTCACGCGCCCTTTCTCCCGCGCCGGCGGCAGCAGACGCGCCGCGACGCAGGCGCGTCCCGACACCCCCGGGCGCAGCTCGGGATGCGTGAGCGTCCGCTCCCGGATATTCTCCGGCACACCCCGGGCCGTCATGTATGCCCGCAGCGTCGCGTGATCCGTCTCCTCCAATCCCTCGGTCATATACTTCTCCACGAGACCGCAGCTCTCGAGCAGCGTAAAGGGCCGGATGCCCTTGTACGACGGCCGCGGCCCGATGCGCAGCAGCGCAGTCCGCGCCGACGCGTTCCCCGCCAGCGCCTCCCCCAGATACGGAATCGCGCGCATCCGGATCTCCCAATCGAGAAGCCGGACCACATGCCGGACCAACGCCTTGGTCTTGATGACGGAGAGCTTCCGGAAGGCTCTCCCCGCCATCACGTCCCGGATGCCCTCCGCCACGCAGTCCCCGTTCTCCGCCACCAGCCGCAGCATCGTCTCGGCCACGGTCCCGACGTCTGCCTCCCGACCGATGAGCCCAGCGACCGTCTCCCGGAAGGCCTCGCGCGCCGCCGGAGTCCAAACGCCCTCCGTCTGCCTCACGATCTCTTCACTCAGGAGCTCCAACCCGGGCAGCCCCATCGTGCGGGACGTCGTATAGTCGCCGAGATAGTGCACCAGCACGTCCAGGCGCGCGAGTTTCGGCGCCAGCGCCGCGGCCTTCTCCGTGCCGCGCAGCACATCCCTGTACATTGCCTCCGAGAGCATCATGAGGCGCCGCGCCGCGTCATCCACCTGCTTCGCGACGAACTCCGACGGCAGGCCCGGATTCGCCAGCACGCAGGCCCGTGCGTAACGTTCCCGCGACGCCCCGTCCCAATAGAGTACGTGCGTCGACGCCCGGTGACTCCCCCGGCCCGTCACCCCGTACGCCTCGCGGATCTGCGCCGACGTCGGGATCCTCAGATTGTTCTGTTTGAGCAGCCCTGCAAAACTCAGCTCGGCGACCTCGGGCGAGACCTCGGTGGCTTCGGCCATGGAGCGTCTGCCGGCCACCCCGGGCGTGGCATCGATGGCCCCCGTATTGATCGTCTCGATTGACAGCCCGCCCCGCGCCCGGACCTCGACGCCTCCCTTGGACTCAATCATGTCGGCGACATGGGCCTTCCCACCCTTGGCCGACACGACCACGGGAAGGAGCGCCGCAAGCGACGCCCAAGCCACCGCAAGGCCTATCCGAATCATCCACATACCGTCACCGACATCCTGCCTTCGGGCCGCGCGGACGCGCCGTGCCTCCCGTCTTCCGCGCCCCGGCCCCATGCCGTGGCTTCACCAACTATCCGTGCCCGAAGGCGGAATTCTTACGCGGCCGCCCCCGGCTCAGAATACTGCAGCCAGGAAGGGGAAGCTGAGCAGACTGCCGGCCGGGCCGAGCCCTCTCGGACATAACCGCACTTCGGCCAGACAATCCGCCTCCATCCTCCCTCCGTTCATCTCCCCGGCCGCGTGAGGCCTTACGACGGTCGGCGGCGGGGAGGCGATGCGGGCGTACGGGGCGCGGTATCAGTCGGCGACGATGCCGGTGCGGTGGAGGGAGAAGGTGCGGATGAGGGGGGTGCCGTCGGCGGCATCGACGGTGAGGCGGAAGGCGTCGGCAACGGTTTCGGGGAAGTGCCGGATGCAGCGGTTGCCGACGGAGGAGCCTTGGGCGACGGTCTGCCAGGCGCCGCCGCGGAGGGCTTCGATGCGGTAGGCGCGGATGCGTTCGCCGCGGGCGATGTCTTCGCGGATGACGGCGCAGTCGGCGGTGAGGGGGGCTTCGGCGGCAAGGGTCAGGGCATTGCCTTCGCCGGAGGTTTCGGCGAGGGGGGTGCCGTAGGTGCTGCGGACGGCCTCGCCGAATTCGCGGAGCCGGGCGGCATCGCCTTCGGGAATGAGGCCGTCGGGATCGGGAGTAAGGCCGAGGACGAGGGTGGCGTTGCGCCCGACGGAGCGGCGGTACATGCGCATGAGGTCGGCAAGGGGATAGACGGCATTTTCGTCGCCGGGCTCCCAGAACCATTCATGGCGGCCGTTGGCGCCGCGGAGGGGGGTATCGGCCATGGCAGGGACCCAGTAGCGGCCGTCGGGATCGCCGTGGGCAAGGAGGCGGTTATGGTCCGTGACGCGGTCATCGACCTTTTTCTGGCTGTAAGGGAAGGGGAAGGAAGACCAGCAGGGATAGCCGACGGTGCCGGATTCGGAGCCGCCCCAGCGGAGGTCGGCGCGTTCGGCATTGTGATAGAAGAGGCAGCCGGGCTGGTAGCGGGCGACGATGGGCTCGACGTCGGGGCCGGGGCCTTTGGGGTCGGAGGCGCCGCCGTCAAACCAGATCATGAAGAGGTCGCCGTAGCGGGTGCAGAGTTCGCGCACCATGGCCTCGCAGTAGCGACGGTACCACTGCTGGCGGTTGCGGGCAAAGGGGCCGTCGCCGTCGACGCGGAAGTCGTGGATGCCGAGGAAGGCATTCCAGCGGATGCCGAGGTAGATGCCGGGGAGGAGGCCGTGGCGGCGGCAGGAGTCAACGAAGTCGCGGACGATGTCGCCCTTGCCGTCGCGCCAGGGGACGGCTTTGAGGCAGTAGGGATTGACGTCGCTCTGCCAGAGGCCGAAGCCGGTCTCGTGGGCGGCGGTCAGGATAGCAAAACGGGCGCCGGCGGCTTTGGCGGCCAGGACCCACTGATCGGTGTCGAGCTTGGAGGGGGCAAAGACGGTGTGGTCGGGGAAGGGTTCGATGCGGTTGGCGCCCTGGCCGTAGGCTTTGCCGTCAAAGACGTGGAGGTCGTAGTGGAAGATCACGCCGAGCTCGGCCTCCTGCCAGCCGATCTGGGCTGCGGTGGGGAGGGGGCGCTCTTCCGCCGCGGCGGACAGCGGGGCCGCGGCGCCCAAAAGCGTCACGAAGAAAAGCGGCAGGAATCGGAGCGCGCGCGTTCGGAGCGTAAGCGGCATGGACGGGACTCCTCTTTGCGTGTGTTCGGGAATGGGGCGGAGCGCAGGCGGATTATCCGATGCCGCCGTACAGGATGCCGGCCACCAGGGCCGCAAGCGCCAGCGCACAGTATACATAACGCCCGAGGGGATGAAACCATCCTCCGAGCGGACGGCCGGAGTGCCCTTCGTTGACGGCAGCCATCGCGGTGCCGCGGCGGAGGACCCAGAAAAACATGACGGCGGCGAGCAGGGCCCCGAGCGGGCAGATATAGATGGAGACCAGGTCCATCCACTGCGAGGTCCAGGGCTGAATGAGAAGCGACAGCACGGCACCCAACCCGCCGATGAGCAGAACGGCAGGAAGGCGGCGGACCCGAAGGCGGTCCTGAAGGAAGGCGACGGGCACCTCGTAGAGATTGATAATGGAGGTCAGCCCGGCAAAGAGGACGCAGACAAAGAAGAGAATGCCGACGAAGAGCCCCCCGGTCATGCTGTTGAAGACGTTGGGCAAGTAGACGAACATGAGGCCGGGACCGGCGGTGTCGGGGGTGACGTGGCCTGCGGCCATGGCAGGCAGAATGACGGTCATGGCCAGAAGCGCGGCCAGCGTGTCAAAGACCGCGACGTTGCGGGCCGAGGAGGGGAGGTCCTCATTCCGGGAGAGATAGGAGCCGTAAATCACGGAACCGTTGCCGGCGACGGAGAGCGAGAAGAAGGCCTGACCGAAGGCGTAGACCCAGACTTCGGGGTCCAGGAGCCCGGAGGGCGTGAGGGTCAGGATGTAATCGTATCCGGCCTTTGCCCCGGGGAGGAAGAAGATGTAGCCGGCCAGCACGACGAAGAGGAAAAAGAGAATCGGCATCATGATGCGGTTGGCCTTCTCGATGCCGCGGCCGATGCCGAAGATCATGATCCCCAGCGCCGCCGCCAGCCCGATCATCTGCCAGAAGCCGTTGCCAAGGCCGAAGAGGCCAGAGCGGAGCATCTCCCCCGCCCCGGCAAGGAGCGACGGATTCTCCGGGGCCGTGGCCCCGAAGGTGCCGCCGATGGCCGCCATGTCCTGCCCCAGCGCGAAGAGCCCGCCGGTCAGGCTCATCCAGACATAGCGGAAGATCCACCCGAGGACGACGGTGTAACCGACGGCCAGCATCAGGGCCCCGAAGACGGGCAGCAGACCGACAGCCTGACCGATGCGGCGGCTCCCGAAGCGCTCTTCGGTGCACATCCCGAAGGCCCCGACGGGGCCCGACCCGGCCCGGCGGCCGAGGGCAAATTCCTCAATGACGCCGGTGGAGGCAATGAGCACCACGAAGAGGACGTAGGGCAGGAGAAAGGTCAGGCCGCCGTACTTGGAGACCATGATGGGGAAACGCCAGATATTGCCCATGCCGACGGCCGATCCGATGCAGGCCAATATGAATCCGTGTCTGCTTCTGAATCCGTCGCGCATCGCTGTCCCTTCCTTCGTTGCGGTTATCCTGCGGGGCATTCTACCAAATCAGGTAGGAGGCGGGTTACCCCGCCGTCCTCCCACACCACCCAGCGTACGGACCCGTACTGGGCGGTTGTCC
>CALXSH010000075.1 GCA_944391065.1 uncultured Kiritimatiellota bacterium
CCGCACACAGCGCCCAAATCCAAAAGACAAACCTCTTCATGACCGTTCTCCAATCCCTGTTTTCACACCAACGACGAGACGGAGAGACAACAAAAAAGCGTGCCTCCCCCCGAAGTTCCTTAGAGGAGGCCTACCACAGCCTTGCTTGGAAACATACGGGAGAAAAACACGCCTGGGAATGAACCCCAGGCGCGCCTCCGCGATACATCTCGTTCAAGCTTGGGAAGGTGGTAGTTTCCTCTAAAACGAAAAGTATGCGTAAACGCACCGATTCAGCGTCCGGGGCACACACCCACACCGGCCGGCGAAGCGCGTGTGCCCCAAACTATGTACTTCGGATGGTACAGACTTTCGTCCTCCGTGTCAAGCGGAGCGGGAAAAGCGGGACGCCGATGCCGTACGGCCGCCGGCGCGGAGCGGCGCACGCGGCGCTCTGCCGTACGGGAAGCCCGGGGATGCCGCAGCCCCCGCGGCAAAAAAAGCGCCCCGGGGGTCCGGGGCGCCTTCAGGGGATTACCATTGGGATTCGCGGGGCGCGTAGCCGCCGCGGTCGCCGCGGGGACGGAAGCCGCGGGGGCGCTCACCGTAATTGCCGCGGGGACGCTCACCGTAGCCGCCGCGCGGGCGGTCGCCGTAGCCGCCGCGGCCATACCCGCCGCGGTGCCCGCCTTCGGGCTTGGGCTGGGATTCATTCGCACGGATCGTACGGCCGTCCAGCTCGGTGCCGTTGAGCGCCGCAATCGCGGCATTGGCCTCTTCGGCATTGGGCATTTCGACGAAACCGAAGCCCTTGGAGCGGCCGGTCATGCGGTCTGCGACCACACGGGCGGAAGTGACTTCGCCGTAGGCTGCGAAGGCCGCACGGAGGCCGTCGTCGGTCGTGGCGTAGGCAAGATTGCCAACGTAGATATCCATCTTTTTTTCCTGATATGCCGCGGAGGTGGGGGTTTGGCGGCAGCAGCCCCACGGCAAGGGACGGCAATACGCGCAGGCACGGGCCCAGGAGGAACGTTCCTCCTCAAATTGACTTTAATATACGACGTTGGCCTTCAGAAAGCAAGTTTTTTCGCTTTTCCGGGGCGCTCCCGGGGCGGACGGGGGCGGGGTCAGTACGGCAGGCGCAGATCCAGGAAGGAGACCTCCAGACCGGTCTCTGCGGCGAGCCACTCGCCGACGGCACGGATGCCGCAGCATTCGGTCGCATAGTGCCCGGCAAAGAGCGCGTTCATCGCGCAGTGGCGGGCGAGATTGTAGCCCACGAGCGTCGCCTCGCCGGAGAGATAGAGGTCCAGCCCGGCCTCGGCCGCGGCGGCTATGCCCTCGGGCGCGCCGCCGGAGCAGATGCCGACCGTCCGAACCGTCTCCGGCCCGTGGAAGAAGGTCTCCAGCCGCGGCGGACGCAGCGCGTCCCGGACGCGTTCGGCAAAGGCCCCGCGCGGCATCGGCTCGGCCAGGCGGCCCATCAGGGCAATCTTCTGCCCGCGGTAATCGAAGAAGGGCTCCGTGCCGGTGACGCCGAGGGCCGCGCAGAGCCGCGCGTTGTTGCCCAGCGTCGGGTGGGCGTCGACCGGGAGGTGGCAGGCGTAGACGGCCAGATTGTGTTCGATCGCGCAGCGCACCAGGGTGTAATTGGCGCCGGTGATGCGCGCCAGGCTCTCGCCCCAGGAGAGGCCGTGGTGGGCCAGCACCATCCCGGCGCCCTGCGCGACGGCCGCCTCAAAGGTTTCCAGCGAGGCGTCGACGGCGGTCAGCACGCGGGTCACCGGGCCGCGGTTGGCGATCTGCAGGCCGTTGTGGGAAACGTCGCGGAAGTGCGCGACGCGGAGCTCCGCGTCCAGCAGACGCGCGACGTCGGTACAGGTCATCATGGGAAGCGCTCCGATTTCAGCCCAGCAGGGCGACCTTGGGCACGCGAAAAGGCAGCCAACGCGCCGTCTCCACCTCGGGCGGCAGCAGCATGCCCTGCGCGGCCGTCGCGTTGAAGGTCGCCACGCGCAGCGCCTGATCGACGGTGACGGTGCGATTGGACGGCGCGGTCCTGCCGGCGCGCGCCGCGACAATCTGCGCCGTGAATTCGCGGTAGGCCTCGGCCAGCGCGGCGATGTAGGCCGCGTTGTCGCCGTAAGGTTCGCCGAAGCGTCCCCCGCCCGGCACGCCGGCGACGGCTTTGCGGCCGCCCTTGACGACGGTGCGCGACCCGTCCGGGGCCACCGCCGTATAGGTCTCCGGCGCCGCTTCGACCCAATGGGCCGAACCCTTCTCGCCGTAAACGGAGAGCTGCACGCCCTCGGCCTCGCCAAGCGCGATCTGGCTCGCCGTGACGGTGCCGAGGGCGCCGCCGGCGAAGCGGATCGTCACCGCGCAGTCGTCATCCATCAGACGGCCCGGCACCGCGGGATGCCCGGCCGGGCTCAGATAATCGGCCTCAAGCCCCGTCGCCCACTCGGCCACGAAGAAGGCCGGCCCGGCCAGATCGACCAGCGCCCCGCCCGACCCGCAGCGGCGCGCGTCGGTGCGCCAGCCCGCGCTGCGGTTGCCGGCCGTCTCCAGACGCTGCCCCATCCAGCCATGGTAATAGCGCACGTCCACGCGCCGCAGCTCCCCCAGCCCGCCGCCGAGAATCATGGCGCGCAGCTTCTCCAGCGCGGGATAGAAAGGATAGACATAGGCCGTCGTGTAGAGCTGCTCACCCATCAGCATGCGCCGCTTGAGGTTCTCGGCCTCGTCCATGTTGCAGCTCATCGGCTTTTCGGAGAAGACGGGAAAGCCCGCGTCAAAGGCCGCCATCGTCACGGGGTAATGCATATTGTTCGGCGCCACCACCGTCACCAGGTCCACGCGCTCCTCGCCCGTAACCTTCGACTCGCGGCGGAACATATCGCGATACACGCCGTAGACGCGCGCCGGGTCCAACCCGATGGCCCTGCCGCCCTCGATGGATCGCTGCCGCGTCGTCCCGAAGGTCCCGCAGACCAGCTCCAGACAGCCGCTGGCCTCAATCGCCGCACGGTGAATACGACCCATGAAGGAGGCGGCCCCGCCCCCGACCATCGCCACTTTCAGTTTTGTCTGCCGTTTAGCCATGACTCCGACCTTACTTAAAATATGCCGCAGACCCCCGCATGGGACACAGCCTGCCACGCGGAACACAGTTTAGCACAGCACCGCCAGGAACACAAACCGCCGTCCCTGCCGGCGGATATCCTGCGCACTGCCGGCCGCGGCACCCGCCGCGAAGCGCGTCTCCTGCGGGCGCACTCCCGCAGGGCCCCCGCCGGCGCCCCCGTCACCCTGCGCTGAGCGCCTGCATATCCTCGGGCGCCGGACGTGTGCTATAATGCGCGGCGTAAGAAAGCCTGCAGGAGACCGCCATGAGGGACTTTTTCTTTAGACTGATCGACATCCTTCGTCCGACGCCGCCGCTTTACGGCGGAGACGCGGGCCGCCGTGCCCGCGAGCGGCGGTTCGTAATGCGGCGCGCCCGCGGAAACGTCAGTCTGCAATGCGGCAGCTATTGGGATGCCGAAGCGTACGCGAGAAAAAAGGCGGAGGTGTGCAGGCATGACTTCGGGACCCTCTGAAGCCCGCCCTTGGGATTCTCCGGCGTGCCTTGACGAAGCACTGGCCTACCTGATGAAGGCCAATGACCTCATCAAGCGGGCTGAAATGCTCGGCTCCGGCACCTTCCCGGTCCCCGCCATCAACGAATTCCGCAATATCGCGTGCCATCTCGCACGATACATCCGCGATCCTTCCGATACCGCGCAGCTGGAGAAGGTCGCACAGCACGCCAAGCGTGCCTACCTTGACGCAAACGAAGCGTATGCGCTTTCCCTCCTTGAGACCGTCCGCTGCTTTAATGACGCATTCCGCGGATACAGCCATATCGTGCACCGTTGCCTCACGGACTGCGGCGCACAGAAGACGGCCGTTCTTGAACTTCACAGAGGTCTGCGAGAACATGCAATCGGAACGGAAGACGAGCGGCTGTGCCGCGCACAACGTCTTGAAGCGCTTTTTGAGCCCGTGGACCGGTTTATCCTGGATGTCGAAGCAAATCAGAACGTGATTCAGGATGCCGTTGCCTCCGAAAAGCGAAAGTTCTGCTGGTGTTGCATTGGGGCACTTATCGTCCCCGTCTCCATTGCGCTGCTGGGGTGGGTCGTGAAGCTCATTTTCGGATGACGCCTTCCGGGTAAGGTCCTCCCCATCACCCTGCGCTGAGCGCCAGGGCAGACGTGAGCCCACGTGGGGAGACGCCGAGGGTGCCGGGGCAGGCGTGAGCCCACGTGGGGAGGCGCGCAGGCTCAGGTGCGCTTCGCGGCGCAGCGCGCCGCTGCGCTCCCTGAGTGCACATGAAGCCGCCTCCCTGCGGTCGGCGTCGGGGTAGAAGTGTGCCCACGTGGGGAGGCGCGGAGGCGGCGGGGCAGGGGTGAGCCCACGTGGGGAGGCGCGCAGGCTCAGGTGCGCGGCGCCGCGGCGACTGCCGCGGCTTGCTCCCTGAGTGCACATGTCACCGAAGGTCAAGCACCCAGAGGGTGCTTCAGCCCCGCGCTTTGCGCGGGTCGTGAGGAGCGGCACCCCGACCTTTGGGTCGGGGCCTGGACTGGCCGCCCGCGAAG
>CALXSH010000076.1 GCA_944391065.1 uncultured Kiritimatiellota bacterium
GCCCCTGCGGCACAAAAAAGCCCCCGCGAAAAAGCGGGGGCTTTTTTGATGTGCCGATAGACGCCGCCTCAGTACTGATTCTGAGGCTCCAGGGCGAAATACGCGCGCGGGTGCTTGCACACCGGGCATTTCTCGGGCGCCGCCTCGCTGATGACAATCGCGCCGCAGTTCAGGCACTCCCAGCGGTTCTTGCCGGTCCGCACGAAGACCTCGCCCGTCTCCACATTCTTCGCCAGCGCATTGTAGCGCGCCTCGTGGCGGGCCTCGACCTCCGCGACGCCGCGCATCTGGCGGGCGATGTCGTGGAAACCTTCCGCGTCCGCCTCATCGGCCATCCGCTTGTACATATCCGTCCACTCGTAATTCTCGCCCGCCGCCGCGGCCTTCAGGTTCTCGGCCGTCGTGCCGATCCCCTCGAGGTGCTTGAACCACAGCTTCGCGTGCTCGCGCTCGTTGTTGGCCGTCTCCTCGAAAATCTTCGAGATCTGGACGTAACCCTCCTTCTTCGCCACAGAGGCAAAGTAAGTGTACTTGTTGCGGGCCTGAGATTCGCCGGCGAAGGCTTCCCACAGGTTCTTCTCGGTCTTGCTGCCTTTGAGTTCCATTGTCTGTCTCCTTGGTTGTGATGGAAAACGGCTCCCAGTATAGCCGATGCGGGGAGAGAGAGGCAAGAAGAAAATTGTAATTTGTACAATTCTCTATCCTCCTCCCCATGACACCCCCCCCTCACGCCGCCGCCGTGACGCCGTGACGCCATGACGCCGCCGCCGTGACGCCGTGACGCCATGACGCGGGCGACGGGAGGCGTCGGGAGTAGCGGCGCCCTCTGCCGACGGCAGAGGGGCTCAAGAGCCGCCCGCCTTTGCGGGCGGCCAGTTCAGGCCCCGACCCAAAGGTCGGGGTACAGCTCCTCACGACCCGCGCAAAGCGCGGGGCTTCATGTGCACTCAGGGAGCAAGCCGCGGCTGCCGCCGCGGCGCCGCGCACCTGAGCCTCCGCGCCTCCCGTCGCCCACGTCATGGCGTCACGGCGCTCCCCGCGCCTCCCGTCGCCCGCGTCATGGCGTCACGGCGCCCCCCGCCGGAAGGGCCGCTTATGCTAGAATACGGTCCATGAAGCAGAGACCCGAATTCGTCTCCGGCGGACAGATGCGGCGGGAGGAGGGGGCGGAGGCCCCCGAGCCCGAGGAGGACGTCTATGCCCCCGAGCCGACCGCGGCCTGGCCCGCGGCCGACCTGCCGCGGGATTACGGGCTGACGGCCGACGGCCGCCGCGCCTATGAGGTGCCGACGCTGGAGGCCGCCGTCCGCGGCCGGATGGCCGATTTCGCCCGGCAGCTCGGCAGCAGCCGGGAGGACCGCCTGCGCGAAATTCTCCTCGGCGTGCTCAAAGGCCGCCGCGAAGGGATGCCCGAGGTGCGCGCCTTTGAGAACAATGTCGCCGTGCTGGCGGTGAAACGTGCCTCCGAACGCTTCGCGGTCAGCCGCTTTGTCGTCCCCGCCCTGAGGCGGGCCCTGGAGACGGAATTCGGTCCCGTGCGGATCGAGGTGGTGGTGCAGTCACGATGAAATGGTTTCTCTACAATCTTCTCTTTGCCCTCGCCTATGTGGCGATGATGCCCAAATTCCTCTTCCGCATGGTCCGCCGCGGCGGTTATGCCAACCGCTTCTCGGACCGTTTCGGCCGCTACCCGCGTGACATCGCCGCCCGGCTGGCCGACGGCACGCCGCGCATCTGGGTGCACGCCGTCTCCGTGGGCGAGGTGGCCGTGGCGGGGCAGCTGATGGAGGAGATCCGCCGGCAGCGTCCCGGCACCCGCTTCGTCCTCTCGACCACCAGCAGCACCGGGTGGACGCAGGCGCAGAAGACCGTCGGCGAGGGCGACGTCCTCATCTACGCCCCGCTGGACTATCCCGGCTGCGTGAAGCGCGCCTTCCGCGCCATCCGTCCCGTGGCCTACGTCATCACCGAGACGGAGATCTGGCCCAACGTCATCCGCCGCGCCCACGGGGAGCACGTCCCGATCTTCCTCGTCAATGCCCGCATCTCCGACCGCAGCGCGCCCGGCTACCGCCGCCTGAAGTGCTGGTTCGGCCCGGTGCTCAACCGCATCAGCGTCATCTTCGCCCAATCCGACCTCGACGCCGACCGCCTGCGCAATGCCGGCTGCACCGATGACCGCATCCGCGTTACCGGCTCCATGAAATTCGACGTCGCCCGCCGCAATCCCGTCCGCGAGGAAGCGCTTCGCGGTTATCTCACCGCCGCCGGCTTCGACCCCGGGGCGCCCATCCTCCTCGGCGGCTCCACCTGGCCCGGCGAGGACACCTTCCTCCTTGGCGTCTACCGCAAAGCCCTTGCCAAAGTCCCCTCCCTGCGCCTGATCATTGCCCCGCGCCACTTCGAGAAGGCCGACGACGTCGAGACCGCCGTCCGCACCGCCGGCTTCCCCTGCCTGCGCAAGTCGCGCGTCCCCAATCCCGAGCGCCAGCCCGACGGGACCGTCCTCCTCGCCGACACCACCGGCGAGCTCATGGGCTTCTACGGCCTCGCCCAGACCGTCTTCGTCGGCAAGAGCCTCTGCGAGCACGGCGCCCAGAACATGATTGAACCCTGCCTCTGCGGCTGCGCCACCCTCGTCGGCCCCTACACCGAGAACTTCCGCCCCGTCATGAGCGACCTCCTCGCCCACGGCGCCATCCTCCAGGCCAAGGACCGTCCCGACCTCGAGCGCCTCCTCCTCGCGACGCTGACCGACGCATCGGCCCGTGCCGCCCTCGGCGCCCGCGCCATGGCCGCCGTCGATGCCCGCCGCGGCGTCACCCCCGCCGTCGTGAAGACCATTCTCAGACATCTCGGGGCCTGAAGGCCCCGCCTCCCTCATTCACTCCCTATCAAGCCCACGGATACCCCATGAATCGCAATTACGCCATCATCCTCGCCGGCGGCCGCGGCGAACGCCTCTGGCCCCTCTCCACCTTCGCCCGCCCCAAACAGTTCGTCACCCTCTTCGGCGGCAAACCCCTCCTGGCCCATGCCGTCGCCCGCCTGAAAGACATCGTCCCCGACACCCACGTCTTCGTCATCACCTCCGCCGACCTCGTCCCCCTCACCCGCGAGACCCTCCCGCAGCTCCCCCCCGAAAACATCGTCGGCGAACCCGTCGGCCGCGACACCGCCGCCGCCGTCGCCCTCGCCTGCGGCCTCGTCCGCGCCCGCGACCCCGAGGGCGTCGCCGCCATCCTCACCGCCGACCACCTCATGGCCGACGAAGCCGCCTTCCGCCGCGTCCTCGCCGACGCCTACGCCGTCGCCGCCCGCGAACCCGCCGTCGTCACCATCGGCATCGCCCCCGCCTTCCCCGCCACCGGCTACGGCTACATCGCCTGCGGCGAACCCCTCCAAGCCCCCGAAGCCACCCCCTTCCGCCGCGTCCTGCGCTTCGTCGAAAAACCCGACCTCCCCACCGCCCGCGCCTACCTCGAGACCGGCGCCTACGTCTGGAATGCCGGCATGTTCATCTGGCGCGCCTCCGTCATGGCCGACGCCTACGCCCGCTGCGCCCCCGACTACCTCCCCCTCATCGAGCGCCCCGAATCCATGCCCGGCCTCTACCCGACGCTCCCCAAAATCTCCGTCGACTACGCCATCATGGAGAAATGCGGCAACCTCCTCGTCGCCCGCGGCGACTTCGGCTGGGACGACGTCGGCTCCCTCACCGCCCTCGCCGCCCACTTCCCCGCCGATGCCCGCGGCAACGCCCTGCTCTCCCCCGCCACCCTCCTCGACGCCGACGGCTGCACCGTCGCCGCCCAGGGCACCGACCGCCACACCGCCCTCCTCGGCGTCTCCGGCCTCATCGTCATCCACACCCCACAGGCCACCCTCGTCTGCTCCCGCGGCGCCGCCCAGGACCTCAAAGCCCTCGTCGCCCGCCTCCCCCAAAACCTCCGCTGACGCCGCCCCCGCCCGCGGCTGACGCCCGCCCCTTCACGGCACTCACGCTCCGCGCCGCCGCCCCTCCGGGCGGCGGCTTTTGATTGTACCCAGGGAGCGAGCCCTCGCCTCCCCTCCCCGTACCGCTCCTGCGGCACCTCCCCGCCCGCGTCCCCAGACCGCGTGCGCGGGTGCGGAGGCGGCCCCTCCGAAGCCCCCCGAAAAAAGTGGGCGACAAATGAGACAAAAGTGGGCAACAAATGAGACAAAAGTGGGCAACAAATGCGGCAAAAGTGGGCGACAATTTCCGGCCGCCCCTCCCCGGCCCGCCCGCCGCCCCGGCATCAGGAACGCGCTGCCCAGGCGTCGGCCGCCGCGCCCGCGGGACCCGGATGGCATAAAGCATTGACGGGGGGGGGTAGATATGATAGCCTTACCAATATCGAGAGGGAGGCCTTCCCGCATTGTCGGCGACGCCGTTGCCGCCGGGACCCAACGGCCGGGAAGCCCCTCCCAAGGAGACACGACATATGAGA
>CALXSH010000077.1 GCA_944391065.1 uncultured Kiritimatiellota bacterium
TGGGGCAACTGCGGCTTTACGGTCGGTTTCGACAAACACCGCGACCTCTTTGTCTTCGATCTGGACGTGGTCTCCCGCCACGGCGGCACCTACTGTGGGATTCCCTTCGATTCGGCCGAGGGCCATATCGCCTGCCGCGGGGTGGACTCGGCCGTCACGGTCATCGACCCGCTGACCGTCCGCCGCGGAGACCGCGTCGTCGCGTCGGGACGGCTGGAATTTGACTGTCCCAACGACCGCTTCGCCTTCAGGGCTGAGTCCGACGCCCTGATGCCCGACGAGGTCCTGCGGATCATCGATATGCCCTTCACGGAAATCATTCCGGACATCCGCTGTCTGGCCCCCCCGGAAGTCAGTATCGGTGGCAGCATGCCCTTCATGACGGATCCGACCCCGGCCTCCGTGCGCCTTGAGGGTTCGGTTCGGGTCCAGGCCCCGGTGACGGTGGACAACGTGCCGTTTGAACGTCTGTCGCTCAATCTCGCCATGGCGGACAGTCTGCTCACCCTCCGCCAGATCGACGCCGGGCTCGCCGGGGGCGGTTCAGCCGAAGGGTCCCTCACCGTCTTCATTCCGCAGACAGCCGAGTACACCGACCTGAGCGGGGCAGTGCGTCTGAATGACGTCAGCCTCCGCGGTCCCGTGGCCCCTTACCTGCCCGCGGAGGATCTGCCGGATATCACCCTGAACGGGACGGTATCGATGATGATGCGTACCGACGCCAATGCCCTTTCCTCCCTCAACGGCGACTTTGAACTGGATGCGTTCGGCGAACGGATCCAGCGCCTGCCGCTCTTCGCCGGGCTCACCGACCTGCTGGCCGACTATGTGCCGGGCATTTCGTCCCTGACGGACACCTCAAGAATCCGGGCCAAAGGAACCGTCCGCGACGGGGTCGTGGAGATTCCGGAATTCCACCTGACGGGAACCATGCTGGCCGTCGAGGGGTCGGTCACCTATAATCTGCCCGCAGACAACCTTGAGGCCACGCTGCTGGCCGGCGTCTTCAAAGAGGGGACGGTCATCGGCAGCCTGACCCGTTGGGCCCTCGTGCCGCTGGCGCGCCTCATCATGGAAATCGAGGTCCGCGGCCCTCTCTTTGCCCCCGAATGGACCCGAGCCTCGACCCTCAACAAGCTTCTGCCGTTCTGGGAAGACTGATATGGACATCGTTCTGCTGCACCCCGAAATCCCGCACAATACCGGCGCCGTCGGGCGCCTCTGCGTCGGTTTGGACTGGCCGCTCCATCTGATCCGGCCGCTGGGATTCTCACTGGATGAGCGCCATCTGCGCCGGGCCGGAATGGATTACTGGCAGCATCTGAAGCTCACCGTCCATGACTCCTTTGAAGCCTACCTGGAGGCCCGCCGGCCGCCGACGCTGACCTTCCTCAGCACCAAGGGAGGCACTTCGCTCTACGACGCGGCGTTTAAGCCGGACGGCGCCCTTATCTTCGGCTGCGAATCCTCCGGGTTGCCCAAGGACTATTATGCGCGTTACGCCGACAGGCTGGTGACCATCCCGATGCCGGGCCCCCACGCGCGCTCAATCAATCTGGCCAACGCCGTGGCCATCGCCGCCTACGAGGCTTGGCGGCGCTTCGCGGGTGCCTGAGCGGAACCCGTTGTGCTATACTGCCGCCATGTCCAGTGACCCCGACGCCCGGGCCGTTCCGCCCCCAAAAAGCCTCCAATCCGTCATCGGAGCGATGCTCTTCGCCGCCGAACGCCCCCTTACCGTCGCCGAACTGCGCGATGCCCTGAAACGGGCCGCCGAAGGGACGGAGAAGAATACCGAGGCGGCCATGTTCGCCGAGGTCACCCCCACCCGTCTGCGCGACCTGATTGACGACATCGGCGATACGCTGACCCGTCTCGACCTGGGCATTGCCCTCCGCGAGGAAAACGGCGCCTACTCGCTGCGGACCCAGCCGGGTACGGGCGCCTGGGTGCGCGCGGCCGTTAAGGCCCCGCCGCCGCAGCGGCTGTCGCGGCCGGCCCTGGAGACGCTGGCCATCATCGCCTACCGTCAGCCCATTTCGCGCGCCGAAATCGAATCGGTCCGCGGCGTCTCGGCGGAGCACGTCCTGCGCGCCCTGACCGAGCTCAACCTAATCCGCACGATCGGCCGGAGCGAACTGCCGGGCAGGCCCTTCCTCTACGGCACGACGGCAACCTTCCTCGAACATTTCGGACTGCGTTCGCTTGACACTCTGACCCGTCCCGAGGGCGACACCGGGGGCGCTCCGTTGGAAGCGATCCCCGACACGCTGCCCTTCGCCGATGACTGAGCATCTCTATCTGCACTTTCCCTTCTGCACGGGGCGCTGCGCCTACTGCGCCTTTGTCTCCGGTCCGCCGCCGCGGGATATCCCGGCCGTCATCGGCGCGCTGCTTCGGGAAAAGGAGACCCGCGGAATTCCGTTGCTACCGCTCGAGACGCTCTACTGCGGCGGCGGAACGCCGGCCCTGATCGGACCGGAGGGCTTCAGACGGTTGGCCGGAAGCGGCCTTTTTACCCTGCGCGACGGGGCCGAGTGGACCGTGGAACTTCATCCGGCCGCCGTCACGCCGGAATTGGCCGACACGCTGGCCGGGCTCGGCGTCAACCGCCTCAGCCTGGGCGTCCAGAGCTTTGACGACGCCACACTGCTGCGCTGTAACCGCCGCCATACCGCGGCCATGGCTCTGGAGGCCGTCCGTATCTGCCGTGAACGCATCCCTGACACCGGCATCGACCTGATTGCTGCTCTGCCCGGCGTCACATCGACCGAATGGGAGCGCACGTTGGAGACGGCGCTTGCCTTGGCTCTGCCCCACATCTCGGTCTACACGCTCTCCGTCGAGGAGGGGAGCCACTGGCACCGTCAGGGCATGGAACCACCGGAACCCGATGCGGCCTGCGACGCAATGCTGACGGCCGCCGACCGACTGCGCAGGGCCGGTTACGAACGGTACGAGACCTCCAATTTCGCGCAGCCGGGGTTCCGCTGCCGCCACAATCTCAACACATGGCACGGCGGGGATTACCTCGGCCTCGGACGCGGGGCCTGCTCGCGCCTCGGGCGGACGCGCACGGACGGCACAGGGCATGCCGAAATCCTCGACGCCGTCGACGACGCGCTTGAACGCGTCCTGACCGGACTTCGGCTCTCGGAGGGATTTTCCCCGGAGCGGGTCGTCGCGGCCTATCCCGTCCTGGCGCCGTGGCGGGACAGGTGGGAGGCCTGTCTGGGTACCTTTCGCCGTCAGGGGCTGCTGGACGCGCGCAATGCCCCTACGGACCGCGGTTATGAGGTGCTGGACGCATTGGTGCGGGAGCTCCTTTCACGTCCGGAGTAAGGTCCTGAGCTGTCGCGGTGAGATCAAAACTAGACACTTGTAGTTATCAAAACTAGACAGCACAGAATGGCAGTGGGTTGCGTGG
>CALXSH010000078.1 GCA_944391065.1 uncultured Kiritimatiellota bacterium
CGGTCAATTGTGTCGTATCCCCCCCTGTGTCTAGTTTTGATAACTACAAAAAGTCTAGTTTTGAAAACTACGCGACAGTCCGTTTGACGGAGTGCCCTGGAATGTGTATAGTATTGGCAAACATGGGCCGCATGGCGCGCGCCTGTGGGCCTATCCAAGTGAGGGACGATATGAAGAAATGTGCGATGCTCCTGCTGGCTTGTCTGTCGGTCGTCGGTGCGGCTTTCGCGGCCGATGCCGAGACGAAAACGCCGAAGGTGGACCTGATTGCTCCGGTGGATCTCTCCGTCACCGGTGATTCCGAGGTCGATGTGGTCGGCCTGCGTCTGGGAATCTGGGCGGAATGCCGCCAGTTCACCGGCCTCGATCTCAACATCGGCGGCACGGCCGCGGATGCTTACGGCCTGCAAATTGCGCTGATTCGCAACGAGGTGCGCGACAAGGCCGGCGCCATCCAGATTGCCATCGGTCAGAACAAGACCTCCGATATGCGCGGTCTGCAGCTGGCGCTCTGGAACGAAGCCACCCTGCTCAGCGGCCTTCAAATCGGTTTGCTCAATACCGCCAATGACGTGCGCGGTCTGCAGATCGGCCTGATTAACGCGACCGATACCATGTACGGTTATCAGTTCGGTGTGATTAACGTCATTCGCAGCTCACCGTACCTGCCCTTCACCTTACTCTTCAATACCGTGCTGTCGGAAGACTGAGCCCATGGGCGACTGGAAGAAAGAGCTCGAGAACATCTTCCTGGCCGACTCGCAGGCTTCGCGGGCCGAGCGTGAGAACGCCCGGTTCGCGCGCTTTCTGCGGGAGGTCGCGACGCCGGCGCTGACGGCGATCGGCGATGAGATGCGTCGGCTCGGACGGACGGTCTCGGTGCGGGAGGCCCCGGCCTCTACGATTCTGACGGTTTACCGCGACGGCAACGTCGAGGAAATCTGCTATTCGGTGACGCGCCAATTCGTCAATGACGGCATCCTGCCGCGGGCGACGGTTCGCGTGGTGCGCACCAACAACCGTACGACAACCCATGACGAACCCCTGCGTCCCGACGGCGAGACCTATACCATCGCCGACATCACGCAGGACGACGTGATCCGGTCGTTTCTGACCTTTTACCGCATGACAAAGGGGCATTGATGGGTTGGAAAGGTCCCGATCCCTATGCCGGTCAGCGCCCCGAGGCTACTCTGGGCGCCTCTTTTTCGCAGCGTTTGGCCGTCTGGCTGGGAACGGGCTGCGGGCTGGGGCTCGTTGCGCCCTTCATGCCGGGCACCTTCGGTTCGCTCCCCGGCGTCGCGCTGGCGGCGGCTTTCGCGGCGTGGATCCCGTGTGTCTGGATCCAGGCGGCACTCTGCGTCGCGCTCTTCTTCCTGGCGGTGCCGATTGCGACGGTCTGCGAACGGACCCTGAAGAAGAAGGATGATGGCCGCATCACGGCCGATGAGTGGATGCTCTACCCCATCGCGACGATCGGGCTGCCGCTGACGGAGGTCCTGTGGCTGTTGCCGCTGACCTTCGTCGTCATCCGTGTGCTGGATATCGTCAAGCTCCCGCCTGCCCGTCAGGTGCAGTATCTGCCGGAGGGATGGGGAATCGTGGCCGATGACGCCGTCTCGCAACTCTACGCGCTGGCGGTCAACTGGGGACTCTGGTTGTGGCTGCGCTGACGCGCTTGATTTTCTGTGGTTGCCTTTGTCTGGCGGCTTCGCTGCTCCGTGCTCAGGGAGTGCTGAATCTTACCGGCCGCGCCGCCGCCGCGAAACCCGACATTCTCTTTCTTGCGCCTCGCCTCACGGAGGCCGCCGGACGCTATGAATCCATCCGCTATGTCTCCGAGGCGGGAACGACGCTGCCGACTCTTACCATCACGCCGGACTATTTCGCCGGCAACGGACCGCTCTTCGTGCTGCAGGCCGCCGGTTACCGCATCCTACCCATTCGTGATATTCCCTGGACGACGGCTATCAATCAGCTGGACGAGATTCTCCGGCTGCGCCGCAAGACGCGTCTTGAGGACGGCATTGAGCAACCCCCTATCTGCGCGCTGCTCTCCGAGGATGTGACGCCGGAAGAACTGAAGGCGACCGTCTCGCGGTTTCTCGGGCAGGATGTGCTCATCATCTTCGCGCCCTGCACCGATACGCTCTCCACGATTCTCTGCTGGCACAACGTCATCTGGCCTGACCACGTCTCGCGATTGCCGATTTCGCCGGACAATCTGATTCCGACGCTGTCGGAGATCGTGGGGTTGCCTCCGCCCGCGGAGGTGGGGTCGGTTTCCATCCTGCCGCTTCTGACCGGGTGCGGTTATCAGCGTCCCACCGATATGCCGCGCATCAGTGACGTGGAGGCGGAGGGGACGGAGATCCGCGTTTACCGCGATCTGCCGGAGAACCTGCCCTGGGTGCCGGAGTTTCAGGCAATGTTCCCCTCCGAGCGCCGCTTCTCTCCCGAGGTGCCGCCCTTCGGGCCGAAGACCTTCCCGGGGCTGGACGGCGACCGCCGTCATGATTACGGGGCGTACATCCGCACGGTGCTGACCGCGGCGGACTGGACCTTTCCGGTCGGGGTCTCCTGCGTGATCCGCGTGGAGGGGCAGCCGGTCTTCTCGACCTTCCTTTCCGAAAAGCCGCGCCGCTGGGCTTTTGAAACCCATGCGTCGGTGTTGGTCGAACTCTATCTGCTGCTGCCCGCGGGCTTTGAACCCGAGCAGCTCCCGCTGTGGACGCCCGCCGAGACAGTCTCCGCTGTCAGCTTATGAAGCACTCCGCGCGTGAACGCGCCGGAGATGGCGCGCGAATGGTGGTATTGGGGACGCGATTTCTTAGCGATTAGGCCTGCGGCCCCGTGGAGCTTGTTCGAATTATAAATAATGGCGGTGAGATATTTGTAACGCGTGAGATTGCTGAAACAGGCGATATATCTTGTCAAAGGGTGGGCAAGCAGGTCACTCATCATCCATCAAAGGCGGGAAAGAATGCAAGGGGCAGGGGAGCGGGGGAGGCTTTGGGCGCGGGCTTGCGCCCGCAGGGGCGGAGGGGGCTGTTGCCCACGGGGGATAGTTTTTGGGGGTGCTTTGGACTGAAAGTGCGGCCGGGACGGACTCGCTACCATATAGGGTAGCCATTCGCTACCATATATGGTAGTAAGGTGCTACCATACATGGTAGCCTTACGCTACCATATAGGGTAGAGTGTCGGATTGGGGCGAGGTGCAGGTCGCTTAGCGGTCACAGTGCGGTCCTGACGGGGGCGCTTGGAGGTGGCTTATGAGGGTCAGAGAGGGGGCGCGGCTTTCGCGCAAGAGGGGAAATCAGTGCGGCATTGTGCCTTACAATCTTGGGTCTTCGAAAGAATTTGTGGGTAATCTATGCTTAGAGGGAGCTGTGCGCCCCCTCTAAAACTCCCCGCACTCCT
>CALXSH010000079.1 GCA_944391065.1 uncultured Kiritimatiellota bacterium
CTTCGGTGTCCAGCAAATGAAGAATAACTCATGACCCCGATTTAGGCTTCGGTGCACTTTCTATTTGACGAATAGCGGGCTCCGATACACCGATAGGCGCCTCTGCGGCAGGGCGCGGAACGCGAAAAAAAGACGGCCGCCCACGGGCAACCGTCCCTTTTTGATTCAGTCCAGAGAGGACTTAGGCATTCCTGCCGTCGAGGTCGCGCATAGCTTCGCGGCGGGAGAGCTTGATGCGGCCGCGCTCGTCGATGCCGATGCACTTGACCTTCATACGGTCGCCGACCTTGCAGACCGAGTCAACGGAGGGGATGCGGCGGTCGGAGAGTTCGGAGATGTGGCAGAGGCCGTCCTTGCCGGGGAGGATTTCGACGAAGCAGCCGAAGTCCTTGATGCCGGTGACGGTACCTTCGTAGATCTTGCCTTCCTCGGCCTCGGCGGTGATGGCCTCAACCTCGCGGCGGGCGTTGGCCATCGCTTCGGCGGTGGTGGCAAAGATGGAGACGGTGCCGTCCTCCTGGATATCGATCTGGGTGCCGGTGCTGTCGGTGATGCGGCGGATGTTCTTGCCACCGGGGCCGATGAGTTCGCCGATCTTATCGACGGGAATGGTGAGCGTCGCGATGCGCGGGGCGTACGGCGAGAGCTCGGCACGCGGCGCGGGGATGACGGAGGCCATGAAGTCGAGGATGCGGTTGCGGCCGACGCGGGCGGCTTCAAGGGCGCCTTCGACGAGGTCCCAGGTGAGACCGCGGAGCTTGAGGTCGACCTGGAAGCCGGTGATGCCCTTGCGCGTACCGCCGATCTTGAAGTCCATGTCGCCGCAGTGGTCTTCGGCGCCGAGGATATCGGTCACGAGGACACGCTTGCTGAGGTCAGCCGAGGTGAAGAGACCGACGGAGATACCGGCAACGGGCGAGGAAATCGGCACGCCGGCATCCATGAGCGCCAGGCAGCCGCCGCAGATGGAAGCCATCGAGGAGGAACCGTTGGACCCCATAATCTCGCTGACCACGCGCACGGAGTAAGGATAATCGGCCGGGATGACCTCGGCGAGCGAACGCTCGGCAAGGGCGCCGTGCCCGATTTCGCGACGACCGGTGGAACCCAGACGGCCGACTTCGCCCGTGCAGTAGGGCGGGAAGTTGTAGTGGAGAATGAAGCGCTTCTGCTTCGCGCCGCCGGTGACGGAGTCGAGATCCTGGGCATCCTTGGAGGTGCCGAGGGTCACGGTGGCGAGGTTCTGCGTCTCGCCGCGGTTGAAGATTGCCGAACCGTGCACGCGCGGCAGCACACCGACCTGGGCGGAGAGCGGACGGATTTCGTGCTGGGCACGGCCGTCGATACGCTTGCCCTTGTCGAGGAAGTTGGAGCGGACGGTCTCGATCTCGAGCGCGTCGAAGAGGTGGACGAACTTGACGGCATCGATAATCCAGTTGCCGTCTTCATCCTTGCCGTACTTCTCCTGGCAGGCGGCGAGGAGCTCATCCTTGATGGCGTCGACGGCGCCCTGGCGGGTCAGCTTGTCGGCAATCAGCAGAGCCTCGGAGAGGCGGGTGCCGGCGAGGCCGCGGATGAAGTCCATCTTCTCCGGATCCTCGGGGACGTCGACGATGACCTTGTCGGGCTTGCCCATGGCGCGGCGCATCTCAATCTGGAGATCGATGATTTTCTCAACCTCTTCGTGGGCGCGCTTCATGGCGGCCAGGAAGTCGGCCTCGGAGATTTCCTTGGCGGAACCTTCCATCATCAGGAACTTTCCGCGGAGACCGGCATAGAGGAGGTCGAGGTCGGACTGTTCGCGCTGGGTATGGGAGGGGTTGATGATCCACTCGCCGTTGATACGGCCGATGCGGACGCAGCCGATCGGGCCCATGAAGGGCACGTCGGAGAGGTGAAGCGCGGCGGAGGCGGCGTTGACCGCGGCCACGTCACCCTCATGCTCGCCGTCACAGGAGACAAGCATCGAGTTGACCTGGACGTCGTTGTAGTAGCCGTCGGGGAAGAGCGGACGGATCGGACGGTCGCACATGCGTGCCACGAGGATTTCCTTCTCGGTGGGACGCTGTTCACGCTTGAAGAAGCCGCCGGGGAAACGGCCGGCCGCATAGAACTTCTCGCGATATTCGCACTGCAGGGGGAAGAAGTCAATGCCCTCGCGGGGCTTGTCGGTGCATGTGACGGCGCTGAAGACGGTGGTGTCGCCGATGGAGACGGTCACCGCGCCGGCAGCCTGCTGAGCCAGAAGGCCGGTCTCGATCGTAAACTTCTGACCGGCAATATCCGTGCTGAACTGCTTGGTGTTTTGCATGGTGTCGCTTTCGTTTGCCGCGGGTCGTGACTCGGAAAGAAGCAGTGTCACCCTGTCCGCGGCCTGAATGTTTCGTACTTTTCTTTCCGCGCGGAAGGATATCACAAAGCCGACCGCCCCGCAAACCGTCTTTCGCGCATAACCTCTTCGGTACGTTGTAAGATTAGGCCGTGGATTTTCCAAGAGGAAGCGAAAGGCCCCCAGGGCCCCCCTAGGGGGGCCGG